>CAXMLU010000431.1:0-25253 GCA_964194255.1 uncultured bacterium | reverse complement strand
CGCGGCGCTGGCGACCCGGTACTCGTGCACCGAAGCGGGCATCGGCCTCGGCACGGCGTTCGACGACCCTGACGAGGACGCGGTCGTGAGCGTGGGCCGCCCGCACCCCGCAGTCGCTCTCGCCCTCATCGACGACGAGGACCGGCCCGTCCCGGCCGGCGAGGTCGGCGCGGTGTGTCTGCGCTCCCCCGCGGTCATGACCGCGTACTGGCACGACGAATCGGCCACCCGGGCCGCGTTCACCTCCGATGGGTTCGTCCGCACCGGCGATCTCGGCTGGGTCGACGAGAAGGGGCGGTTGCGGCTCGTCGGTCGGAGCAAGGAGATGTACGTGCGCGGTGGCTACAACGTCTATCCGATCGAGGTGGAGGGCGTGCTGGCCGCCCACCCCGCCGTGGCCGAGATGGCGGTCGTGCCCACGACCGATCCGGTGATGGGCGAGATCGGCGTGGCCGTGGTGGTCCTGCGGGAGGGCCACCCGGCCCCGAGCCTGGAGGAGCTTCGCTCGACTGGCGCGGGCCAGCTGGCGGCGTACAAGCTGCCCGACGCCATCCGGGTGGTCGACCGCCTCCCCCGCACGGCGATGGAGAAGATCGATCGGAGAGCGCTGCAGGCTACCGTCGGAGCTGCGTACACTGACATCAACGTCAGGTAAAGGAGGCGACCACCGTGCGCACCGAAGACCTCATCCTCGTCAGCGTCGATGACCATACCGTCGAGCCGCCGGACACGTTCAAGAAACATGTGCCCGCCGCCTACGCGGATCTCGCCCCGAAGCTGGTGAAGCGACCGGACGGCACGGACGCCTGGATCTACGACGACAACGAAATCCCCAACATCGGCCTCAACGCGGTGGCGGGGCGGCCGCCCGAGGAGTACAACATCGAGCCGACCAAGCTCGAAGAGATCCGCAAGGGCTGTTACGACATCCACGAGCGGATCCAGGACATGAACCGCAACGGACTGCTCGGGTCGATGTGCTTCCCGTCCTTCGTGCAGTTCTGCGGCCAGCTGTTCTCCCGCTCGAAGGATCTCGACGTCGGCCTGGTCATGGTCAAGGCCTACAACGACTGGCACGTCGATGAGTGGTGCGGCACCTACCCCGGCCGCTTCATCCCGCTGTCCATCCCGCCCATCTGGAGTCCGGACGAGATGGCCAAGGAGGTCAAGCGAATGGCGGCCAAAGGCTGCCACGCCGTCACCTTCTCGGAGAACCCGGCCCGGTTGGGCTGGCCACACATCTTCGGCGACCACTGGGACCCGTTCTTCCAGACCTGCTCCGACGAGGGCACGATCATCTGCCTGCACATCGGGTCGTCATCCACCATGCTCGGCCTCGAGCCGGGCGCGCCCATCGACTGCATGATCACCATGACCCCGCTCAACGCGATGACCGCGGCCACGGACCTGTTGTGGTCCCCCGTCCTGCGCAAATTCCCCGATCTGAAGTTCGCCCTCTCCGAGGGATCGATTGGGTGGCTGCCCTATTGGTTGGAGCGGGTGGACTACGTGTACCAGCAGCACCGGTTCTGGACGCATCAGGATTTCGGCGACCAGCTTCCCTCCCAGGTGGCGAGGGACCACTTCACCTTTTGCTACATCAGCGACGAGGCCGGCGTCGAGGCCCGCCACCGCATCGGCATCGACAACATCACGTGGGAGTGCGACTACCCGCACTCGGACTCGACCTGGCCGCACAGCCCGGAGTCCTTCATCAAGCAGACCAGCGGGATGACCGACGACGAGATCAACAAGATCAGCTACGAGAACGCCATGCGCGTCTTCCGCTTCGACCCCTTCCAGCACCGCAGCCGAGAGCAGTGCACCGTCGGCGCGCTGCGCGCCGAAGCTGAGGACTAAGACACTGGAAAAGGGGCCGTTCCCCCTTCGACCGGAGTGGGATCTCCATCTGCCCGCGCCAGACCGGGCTCGGCAGTACCTGGCCGAGAAGTGGTGGACCGACGACACGCTGGGCCAGATCCTGGCGGCCGGCCTGCACGACTACGCGGGACTCGACTTCCGTATCCATTCGCGGCTCCGACCGTGGACGGGGACGCTGGGGGACGTCTTCGCGGAGGCCCGCCGGGTGGCCGGGGGTCTGCAGGCCAGGGGCATCGGCCCGGGCGATGTGCTGGCCTTCCAGATTCCTAACTGGGTGGAGGCCGCCGTCACGTTCTACGCCGCCACGCTGCTCGGCACCGTACTGGTGCCCATCGTGCACTTCTACGGGTCGAAGGAGGTCGGCTACATCCTGCGCCAGTCGCGGGCTCGAGCGCTGGTGACGGCCGCGTCGTTCGGCCATGTCGAATACCTGGCCAACCTCGACGGCTTGTGGCCGACGCTGCCCGATCTGGAGTTGGTGGCGGTAGTAGGCGACAACGTGCCGGCGAACTGCGTGCCGTTCGCGGCCCTGGCCGAGGGCGGCACGCCGCTCGACAACCCGCGGCCGGTCGACCCTATGACTCCGGCGGCGGTGGCCTATACCTCGGGGACGACCGCCGATCCCAAGGGGGTCATTCATCTTCACCGCACACTGGTGGGAGAGATGCGCCAACTGTCCGGCGTCCAGCCCGGCAGCGGACCCGGGCATGTGTACGGCGCGCCGGTAGCGCACGCCATCGGCATGCTCGGAGGGCTGCTCCTCCCCCTCGTACGGGGCCAAGCCATCGACCTCACCGACGTCTGGGACCCGGAACCGGTGCTGGCCATCATGGCGGAATACGACCTGAGCGGAGGGAGCGGCGCGACCTACTTCCTCACCAGCCTGCTTGACCATCCGTCCTTCTCCGACGTCCACCTCAAGCTCATGGCGCACGTCGGTTTGGGTGGATCCTCGATCCCTGCCGCCGTGGCCGAGCGGGTCACGGCCATGGGCATCTCGTTGGTCCGTATGTACGGCTCGACGGAACACCCGTCCACGACCGGTGCGGCCCACGAGGACCCGCAGGCCAAGCGGCTCTACACCGACGGCCACCCGCTGCCGGGGGTCGAGTTGCGACTGGTCGACGAACAGGACCGGGACGTGGCAATCGGCGAGCCGGGCGAGATCCTGAGCCGCGGCCCTGACTGCTTCGCCGGGTACACCGACCCAGCCCTCACCGCCCAGGCCTTCGACTCCGACGGCTGGTATCGCTCCGAAGACGTCGGCGTGCTTGACGCCGACGGCTACCTCACCATCACGGACCGAAAGAAGGACATCATCATCCGGGGCGGGGAGAACGTAAGCGCGCTCGAAGTCGAGCAAATTCTCGCCCGGATGCCGGGGGTAGCCGAGGTGGCGGTCGTCGCCGCTCCTGACCCCCGGCTCGGCGAGCACGCCTGCGCGTTCTTCCGAATGCTTCCCGGTAACTATGGCCCTTCCCTCGATAGCGTCCGTCGCTCGTTGGACGCGGCCGGACTGGCCAGGCAGAAGTGGCCCGAAGAGCTGCGCACCATCGAAGAGTTTCCCCGCACGCCTTCCGGCAAGATCCAGAAGTACGTGTTGCGCCAGCAGCTACGTTCCACCCCGTGAACCTCCTTCCGATCCCCCGCGTCCTGCACGTCGACGGGCCGCCAGTCCCGGACACCGCGCCGGCCGTATCCATCGACCCGTCCCTTCCGGCCGAGGGATACCGGATCGCCATCGGACCCAACGGGGTGTCGGTCGGGGCGGCGGACGAGGCGGGCGCCTTTTACGCCCGGGCCACGCTGGCGCAGATGGCTCGGCTGTCCCCCGAGGGAATGCTGCCGAGCGGGACGGTGGAGGATTGGCCCGATCTTCCGATCCGGGCCGTGATGCTCGACATCTCCCGCGACAAGGTACCCACGCTGGACACGCTGCGGACGCTGATCGACCGCCTGGCCTCCTGGAAGGTCAACCAGGTCCAGCTGTACATGGAGCACACCTTCGCCTACCGCGATCACCGGGAGGTCTGGGCCGACGCCGATCCGCTCACGGCCGAGGACATCCGGGGCCTCGACCAGTTCTGCCGGGAGCGCCACGTCGAGCTGGTGCCCAACCAGAACTGTCTCGGGCACATGGAGCGGTGGCTACGCCACGAGCGCTACCGCCCGCTCGCCATCTCGCCGGACGGCTTCACCGACATGCGGGGTCGGGTCCGCCCGCCTACCACCGTGGAGCCGACAAATCCGGCGGCACTGGTCCTCTTCCGCTCGTTGCTCGAGGAACTGCTCCCCTGCTTCACCAGCCGGCGCGTCCACGTCGGCCTCGACGAGCCATGGGAACTCCCACCGCAGCGAATCAACGACTACGTCACCCATCTGCAGGCGCTGCGCGCCCTGCCCACCCTGGATGGGAGGGAGATGCTCGTGTGGGGGGACATCCTGGCGCAGCATCCGGACGTGATCGCCTCCCTGCCAGACGGGGTGACGGTCTGTGAGTGGGGCTACGAGTACAACCATCCTTTTGATGCCAGGTGCAGCCGGCTGAAGGGCGCGGGCCAGCCGTTCTGGGTGGCGCCCGGAACGTCGAGCTGGATCACGATCGGCGGCCGGGTCAGCAACGCCACCCGCAACATCTGGGCCGCCGTCGACGCGGCCGCCGCCCACGGCGGCACCGGGCTGCTCAACACCGATTGGGGTGACCGGGGGCACCTGCAGTACCTGCCGGTGAGTGACCCGGGGTTCGCCTACGGCGCGGCGGTGTCGTGGTGCGCCGCCACCAACCGGGATCTCGACCTGACGGCTGCACTCTCCGCCCACAGCTTCCAGGACCGCACGGGCGAGCTGTGCCGCGCCCTCGTCGCCCTCGGTGATGCCCATCTCGGGGTCAAGCCCCAGATGATCAACGAGTCGATCCTCGCTTTGGCCGTCTACCACCCGACGGCGGTGGTGGGTCAGGGAGCCAGCAAGGGCCTCACCGTCGAGGACCTGGAGCGAGTGGCGAACGCGATCACGGCGGCGGTGGATGGCGTGGCCAGGTCGAACAGCGTCCGCCCGGACGCGGTACTGGTGAGGGAGGAACTGACGCAGACCGGCGATCTGTTGTTGCATTGCGGTCGAGATGCCATCGCCCGGCTTCGGGCGGGCGGACGCATCGAGGACGTCCCCACCGCCGCCCGGCGCGCGCTGGCCGGCGAGCTGGATCTGCTCATCGACCGCCACCGTCAACTGTGGCTGGCCCGCAACCATCCGGGCGGATTGGAGGACAGCGTGTCGATGCTGACCCGGTTGCGGGCCACCTACGGGGAGTGAGCCGGCTCGGGCTCGGGTTGGCCGCCCTCGGGCGGCCCGCGTACCTCAACGTCGCTCACGGCGTCGACGTGGGCCCGGACGCCGCCACGCCTGAACGCCTCCAGGCGCATGCCGATCGCGTCCTGGACGCGGCGTGGTCGCTGGGCATCGGCTACATCGACGCAGCCCGGAGCTATGGGCTGGCCGAGGTGTTTCTCGCCGCTTGGCTCGACCGCACCGGTCAGCAGGTCGAGATCGGATCCAAGTGGGGCTACACATACACGGGTGCCTGGGAGATTGGTCCGGACGTGGTCCACGAGGTCAAAGACCACTCGGTCGCCGCCCTGCGCCGGCAATACGCAGAGACCCGAGCCCTGCTCGGGGACCGCCTCGACCTCTACCAGATCCACTCGGCCACCCTGGAGAGCGGCGTCCTCGAGGACGGCGCGGTCTTGGAGGAACTGGCCCGGATCGGCGCCGAGGACGGCATCAGGATCGGGCTGTCCGTGTCCGGGCCGCGCCAGGCGGCCACCATTCGTCGGGCGCTGGAGATCCCGGTGTTCAGCAGCGTGCAAGCCACCTGGAACCTGCTCGAGCCATCGGCGGCGCCGGCGCTAGCCGACGCGTCTTCGGCCGGATGGCGGGTCATTGTGAAGGAGGCGCTGGCCAACGGCCGCCTGGCCGGCTATGCCGATCTGGCTATCGAGGCCGCGCTGGCCGAGCCGTGGGCCGACATCGTGCTCAGCGGCGCCTCCACCGTCGCCCACCTGGAGCAAAATGTCGCCGCCGCGGCGCGCAGGGCAGAGATCACGGCCGCGGCGCCCCACCGGTGGGATATGGGCCCCCACCAAGCGGAGGAGCCCGCCCCAACGGTGGGTTCTGTGGCCCCGGGCGGGTCGATAAGCATCGAGGATCCGGAGGTGTACTGGGCGTACCGCGCCACGCTGCCGTGGACGTAGCCGGCCTACAGGGCGACGGTCACGACCACACCGAGGTCGCGTTCGAGGTAGGCCACCTCATTGTCGTCCTCCACATTGCGCCCTTGGAAGTTGGCCAGGTCGACGCGATCCGACAGCGGGAACGGCCCGTCGTGCCACACCTTCAGCGCCAGGTTGATCCCGGAGGACCCCTCCATGACAAACGCCCGCAGCGAGCTCAGATGATCGGCTGTCGAGAAATCGACCGACGGGGGGCCGACCACGATGACGGCCGGCTTGCCGGCCAACGGCACGAGCGCCTGGGTGGCCTTGTAATGGCGATTGAGGTGGTCGATCCGGATCGGCTTGCGGACGTAGGAGATCACGTCGAGATGGAACACCTCCCCGTCCCGAAGCTCCACGGCACAATCGCCCTGGCCGATCACCTGGCCGAACGGCGCGAAGCCTTCCGCCGTCAGCGGCTCAGCCTGCACGGTGTATGTCCGAATGTCGCCCACGAACCCTCCTCCTCCATTAACCCTGGACCGAGCTGGGGTCAAGCCCCAACAGCTCGATCGTCGTCTTCCCAGCGCGTAACTCGTCGAACATGCGCGCCTCCTTCTCGGCGCGAGCTCTACCCGCGGATACCACCTCGTCGACCGACGCCCTCGGGACGACGGCCACGCCGTCCGTGTCGGCCACAATCCAGTCGCCCGCTGTAACGATCACATCGCCGACGGTCGCGGGCAGACCGACCGACCCGCCGTGCACTTTGATGGCGCCCCGCAGGGCGATCAGGGCAGAGAACACCGGGAAGCGGTGGGCCTGGAGGGCGGCCACGTCTCTGACCCCGCCGTCGATGATCAGACCGGCTAGGCCGTGCGCCTCCGCGGCGGTGGTCAGCACCTCTCCCCAGTAACCCCGCTCCGGCTCGGCCGACGCGTCGACCACGAGCACGCTGCCGGCCGGAGCCCGCACTACGGCGGCGTGGATGGCCAGGTTGTCGGCCGGCGCCAGCGTCACCGGGCAGGCGGGAGCGGCGACGGCCGCGCCCAGCCATGCCGGCCGCAAGCGAGGTGACATCACCATCCCGCCCGACTCCCCGATGGTGGCCGCGCCCAGGGCGAGCAACTCCGCAGCGAGATCCATCACTGTCCTCCCACTTGTGCTCTCACTCCTCGCCCAGCACCCACGCCAGTCCTCCGGCCAGGTGAGCGAGGTAGGTCGGGCTCTCCCACGCCGAAGGGAAATGGCCGAGCGTGCTCGAGAACACGCGCCCTTTCCCCTCTTCAAAGCACCACGACAGTGGATACCCCCACGGTGGCCGCTTCGCTCCCTCCACGTTCTGGTCGAGCTGGCCTTCGGCGACCCGCAACAGGACGCGTGCATCGGGTCGAAGGTCGCGGAACATGTACACCTCGTCCGTCCACTCCCACGTGAGCCCCAGGTGGCGGGTGGCCGGATGCGAAGGCTCAACCACCTCGAGCGTGAACGGTTGCGTCCACGGGTGTCCGTCAAAGCGCGCCCCTACCAGCCGCCCGTACGCCTCCCAGGCGTAGCAGCTGTCGGTGGCGGCGTGCACGGCTAGCACGGCGAGCGACCCAGCCTGCACTCGCTCGACTATCGCCGATCGCTGTTCCTCCGACCACGGCGTCTCGCCGATGGTGAACAGCGCCAGCACGCGGGCGCCGGCCAGCTGACCCGCCGTCAGTGTCCTCACGTCGCGCACGTGGATGGCATCGAGGCCGGCTATGCCCGCCAGTTCGGCCATGCCCGTTGCGGACTGGTCAAGCACGCCGTGCACCCCAGCCGGACCGTGGCTATAGGGGGCGACCTGCGTGACGTACACCAGCGCGGACATTTGGTCACCCTATCGTCGTCGCAACACCGTCACCCGATCGAGGCGGCATGCTCGAGCGCCGCCGGCCAGGTCGCTCGATCGGCGATGAGCTGGCGGTAGCCCATGAGCAGGCGCGGCATGGAGAAGCCCAACGCACCTACAAGCCGGCCGCCCCGTTCGTAGAGCGCGACGAGCTTGCGGTCGGCGACCGACCCGTGCACGACGCGCACCTCGTCGTCGGCACCGACATGCCCCACGAACTGGATCTTGGTCTTGTATTGATCCGACCAGAAGTACGGCACCGGCTCGAAGGGCACCGCCTCGCCTGGCCCGGCCAACACGTTGTGGGCGACATGGGTTCCTTGCTCGACGGCATTGGTCCAATGCTCGAGCCGCATGTCTTGGCCGAACAGGGGGTTGTACCAGCGAGCCACGTCGCCGGCGGCGTAGACACCGGGCGGACCCGCCGCGCACGTCGCATCGCAGACCACACCGTTGTCGATCTTCAATCCGGACCCGTCGAGCCAGTCGGTCACCGGTGCGACGCCGACACCGACAACCACTTCCTCGGCGTCGATCTCGGCTCCGTCAGTCAGTCGCACCCCCTCGACCCGGTCACGCCCGAGCACGGCATCGACCCCAACCCCGCACCGGAGATCCACGCCGTGATCAAGATGCAGGGCACCGCACGCCGCCCCCATCGTCAGGCCGAGACCGCGCGACAGCGGAACGGGCAGAGCCTCAATGACGGTCACCTCGCAGCCGCGCTCCCTGGCGGTGGCGGCCACCTCCGCGCCGATGAACCCGGCCCCGACCACGACCATGGACGCGCCTCGGTCAATGGCGGTCCGCACCGCTAGCGCGTCGTCGAGTGTGCGCAGGACGTGGAGCCCCTCCAGATCGGGCTGGCCGGTGAGCCGGCGGGGGGCGGCGCCGGTGGCGATGACCAGCGCGTCGTAGGGCAGGCGATCGCCATCGTCGAGGGCGACCTGTTGCGCCGCCGGGTCGAGGCTCAGGGCCCGCACGCCGAGACGGAGATCGACATCGAGCGGTCCGTAATTGTCGGGCTCGCGCAGCCAGATCCGGTCCGGTTCCCAGGCTCCCGACAGCACCTGCTTTGACAAAGGCGGACGGTCGTAGGGCAGGTGTTCCTCGGCCCCCACGAGGGTCAGCGCCCCATTGAAGCCCCGTTGGCGAAGCGCCTCGACGGTGCGAAGACCGGCGAGGGACGCCCCGACCACCACGATTCGGTTCAGCGGGCTCACCGGGTGCTGGCGTAGCGGCGGATGCCCCACCGCATAGGTCGGCCGACGAGGGGGTAGAGGGCCCCGACGGCGCCGAACTGGCGGGGCACGGTGAGATGCAGGAGGCGGTGCTCGACCATGCGCACCACGCCGTCGGCGACAACCGACGGGGGGTACAGCTTGCCCTTGTAGTCGTTGTCCGGGTCTGACCAGATCTCGGTGTCGATGGGTCCCGGGCTGAGCACGCCGACGTGAACGTCGCGGCCGTGCAGGTCGATGGCCAGTCCATGCGTCCAGCGCGACAGCGCCGCCTTGGATGCGCCGTACGCGGACTCGCTCGGATTCGGGAGGTAGCCCGCCACCGAGGTCACGTTGACGATCGATCCCGTATGTCGTTCGAGGAGATGAGGTAGCACGGCCATGGTGAGGTACACGGCGCCGAAGAAGTTCACGGCCATGACGCGCTCGATCTCTTCCACCGTCGTCTCGGCCGCCCCGCGGTGCAGGCTGATACCCGCGTTGTTGACCAGGAGATCGATCCTCCGGTAGCGGTCCAGCACCGCCGCGGCTACGGCCTCACATTCGGTCCGGGAGGAGACGTCGGCGACATGGCCGAACGATCCCGGCCGGTAGCGCCGGCACTTGACCATCGTCTCCTCCAGGCGGTGGGCCCGGCGGGCCACCCCCACCACATCGGCGCCCAACTCGGCCAACCGCACCGCCGTCGCCGCGCCAATACCGGACGAGGCACCGGTGACGACCGCCACCGTGCCCCCCCAAGTCTTGTCGCCACGCGTCGTCAGAGGCACGCTCGCCACCCTATCTGCGAAGATGCCGCCCGTGGATGGGTCATTGGACTGGGACCGCCTGCTCGACGGGCGCGTTGCCCTCATCACCGGCGGGGCCTCGGGACAGGGCCGGGCCGCGGCGCAACTCTTCGCCAGTCACGGCGCGGCCGTGGCGGTGGCCGACGTAAACCACGACGGAAATGCGGGGACGGTCGCCCTGATCGAAAAGGACGGCGGTCAGGCGCTGGCTATCGCCGCCGACGTGTCCCGCCGGGCTGACTGCGACGATATGGTGGCGGCGACGGTGGCGGCCTTTGGGCGGCTCGACGTCCTCTACAACAATGCCGCCGTGCAGATGTCGGGTCGGTTGGTGGACTGCACAGAGGAACAGTGGGACCTCACCATCGCTACCAATCTTTCCGCCATCTTCTGGGCCTGCCGGGCGGCCATTCCCCATCTGCGCGACACGGGGCAGGGCAGCATCATCAACACGGCGTCGGTCCTCGGCCTCATCGGGTCGGAGGGCTATGCCGCCTACGGTGCGGCCAAGGCCGGCCTGGTCGCCCTCACCCGCCAGATGGCCACCGAATACGGACCCGAGGTTCGGGCCAACTGCATTGCCCCCGGATCCATCGACACGCCCCGCTTCCGAAAGGTGCTCGACCAGTACGGAGACGGAGAGGCGTTCGTGGCCGGACTGTGCAAGACCATCCCTCTACGCCGGCTGGGACGGTCGGAGGACGTGGCGGCCATCGCGCTATTCCTGGCGAGCGACGCGTCCGCGTACGTGTCCGGCGCGGTCCTGCCCGCCGACGGCGGACTGGCGGCGCTGCGATGACCGGTCCCGTAGCGGTGGTTACCGGTAGCGGGTCAGGGTTGGGGAAAGAGGTGTCGGCGCAACTGGTCACCGACGGCTACACGGTGGTGGTGGCCGACATCGACACGGCCGCGGCATCGGCCGTGGCAGCCGCCCTCGGCCCCGCGGCGCGGGCGGTGGCATGCGACGTGACCTCGGCGGCGTCGGTCGCGGCGATGGCCGCGGAGGCGTCCTCGCTTGGCGCGGTGCGGGTACTGGTGCTCTCGGCCGCCATCGAGGTTCGGGCCGATCTCACCGAGACGACCGATGAAGACTGGCAGGCCGTCCTCGATGTCAACCTCAAGGGACCCTGGCTGTGTATGCGAGCCGTCATCCCTGCGATGGTGGCCGCGGGGGGCGGATCGGTGATCGCCCTGGGCTCGACCTTGGGCCACATCGGTTCACCCGGCTACGCCGCCTACTGCGCCAGCAAAGGCGCCCTCCTCAACCTGTGCAAGCAGGCCGCCATCGAGCACGCCCCCGACCAGGTCCGCGTCAACGTGGTGTCACCGTCGGCGTGTGAGTCGGGGTTGTTCCTGCGGGTTTCGGAGCAGGTGGCGGACCCGGCCGCGCTCCGGGCGCGCATCGCCGCCAACACGCCGATGGGTCGGCTGGGTAGCGCCGCCGATGTGTGCGGCGCGGTGTCGTTCCTCGCGTCGGATGCAGCCAGCTATCTCAGCGGCTCGGTCCTGCCTCTCGACGGCGGCCTGGCCGCTCGTCGTATGTGAGGTCGGTCGTGCGCCACGGTCTTCGGGTCCTGGATGCCGACGCTCATGTCATCGAACCGGCGTCGGTGTTCTCGGCGTGGGCTGAGCCGGGGACCGCGCTCCTGCGTTTGCCGCCCTCGACGCCACTGGTGCCGTGCGGCGACCTCGATTTGCTGGCCGACCAGTTCAGTCAGGGCTTTGACGCCGCCTCGTACCTGCGGGCCATGGACGCGCAGGGCATCGACGCGGTGGTGCTGTACCCGTCGATGGGCCTGTTCGTGCCGTTTCAGACATCGCTGTCGGCCACCCAATCGGCGGACGCCTGCCGGGCCTACAACGACTGGGTTGCCGAGTATTGCTCGTACGCCCCCGATCGTCTCTCGGCGGTGGGGATCGTGCCCCTCCTGTCGGTGGAGGCGGCCACCGCGGTGGCCGACCAGGTGGCGTCCCTCGACCTGGTCGGAGTGATGATGCGCCCCAACCACCTTTATGGCCGCAACCTCGGTGACGAGGCCTACGACCCGCTGTACGACCGTCTCTCGGAGTCCGGCCTGGTGCTGTCCGTGCACGAGGGCCTGGGGGTGCAGGGGGCGACGCTGGGCGACCGGTTCACGACGTTTACGGAGCGACACGCCTGCTCCCATCCGATGGAACAGATGGCGGCCATGCTCAGCCTAATGGTGGGCGGCGCGCTCGAACGCCACCCCGAGATGCGCGTCGCCTTCCTCGAATCGGGAACCGGCTGGCTTCCGTACTGGCTGCACCGGCTGGACGAACATCGCGAGTGGACGGCGAGTTCGGAGTGCGCGGCGATGTCGTGCTCGGCCACCGAATACTTCCTGCGCCAACGCATCATCTCGACGGACCCCGAAGACCGGCTCTTCCCGGCCACCATGTCGCTGGTCGGCGCCGACCATGTGGTGTGGGCCAGCGACTTCCCGCATCCGGACGCCATCTTCCCCACCGCCGTCGATGCGTTCCTGGAGACGGCCGGCGACCTTGACATGCGCGAGGTGCTGTGGGACACGCCGCTGGCGTTCTACCGCCTGGAGTCGCGCTTCGCGCCGCTCATCGCCGCGTTCAAGGAAGAATGACGCTGCGAATCACCTCGCCGGCCTCCATGGCCCGGAAGGCGTCGTTGACCTCGTCGAGCGAGATGCGCCGGCTCACCATCGATTCCAGGTCGAGGCGACCACCCGATCTCCTGTGACGACGCGGCTGACGAGTGAGCCGACCTCGATCACCGTCCCGCACGCCTCGTGACCCAGGACGCAAGGCGGCGGAATCGGCAGCCAGCCCCGCGCCACAGACACGTCGGTATGACATACCCCGCTGGCTCCGATCCGGACCACGACATCGCGCGGGCCGGGCGGGTGCGGAGTCACCTCCTCGACCGAGAGCGGTTGTCCTTCCCCCGTGTACAGCGCGGCTCTCATGGCCGGGAACGCTACCCGGCGGTGGTCGGGCCCTGGCGGGCGGCGCGCAGCGAGCGGCCGACGTCGAGCAGGTGATGGTTGCCCTCATGCACGCCTCGCTGGGCGATGTCCAGGATGGTGCGCGGTTCGCCGCCACGGGTGCCCCAGCGCGACCAGTCGTCCTCCTTGACCGACGCCAACCGGGCGGCGAAGGCATCGGCGGCGGCGGCCAGCGCGTCGGCCACGGCGATCGGGTCGAGTTCGGCGTACCGTCCGTCGGCCACCGCCGCGTCGTGGTCGATGACCTCGAACTCGGGATGGCCGCCCGCCAGGATCTGGGCGACTCTGCCGTCGAAGACGGCGAAGACATCGCGCCCATGGGCGGCGTACTCGATGGCCGACCAGGTGTCGGGCGCCGGCCGGGCCCGCAGGATGGCGGGTCCATCCTCGCCCGGCAGAAAGCGGGTCAGTGGCGCGCGGTAGCGGCGGCCAAACCCTTTCACCGCTTCAGTGGCGATCACGCCGGTCACGGTCGCCGGGTCGAATCCGCACTCCTCGCAACGATCCACCTGGCCAGCCTGGCACGAACAGCGCCATGCTGAGGTCCATGGCTCCCCGAATCACCATCGTTGGCGGCGGTAGCACCCACTGGACCCCGAAGCTCCTGGTGGACTTCGCCAATACGCCGTCCCTACAAGACGCAGACGTCGTTCTGACCGACATCGACGGTGACGCCCTCAAACCCATGCTGGATGTGGCCGCGCACGTGGCCGGGCGCCGCGGGATCGGCCTCACCACCCGGGCCACGACCGATCTGGACGACGCCGTCGACGGCGCCGACTTCGTGATCATCGCCCTCTCCGTGGGCGGGTTTCGTAGCATGCGCCACGACATCGAGATCCCGGCCCGGTACGGGCTACGCCAGCCGGTGGGTGACAGTGTCGGTCCGGGCGGCATCTCCCGCGCCCTCCGCAGCGTTCCCGTCGTGCTCGGAATCGCCCAGACGGTAGAGCGGCGCAGCCCGGACGCCCTGTTGATCAACGTCAGCAACCCGCTCACCGCCCTTTGCCGCGTCGTGACGCAGGAGACCACGGTCCGCGCCGTCGGACTGTGCAACGAGCTGGTCGGTCTCCAGTTCGTGCTCAGCCTCCTGTTCGACGCCGGTATGAACGACGTGGACCCGGTGGTGGGCGGCGTCAACCACCTCCCTCTGGTCACCGCGCTGCGCATCGGCGACCAGGACGGCTTTGCCATGCTGTCCGACCTGCTCACCGATCCCGACCGGCTGGGCCAGCCCATCTGGATGCCGCCGCCCGATGGGATGCACTACCGGAAGGTCTCGCCCGGGCCCACCTGGACGAAGGCAGACGTGGTGGCCGGCAACCGCCTCAAGCTCGAGCTATTCCGCCGGTTCGGCGTGTTGCCGGGATCATCGGACACCCACGTGTCCGAGTTCTTTGCCGGCTTCGTGACGCCGTCGTCGGACTTTGGCCGGGAGTGGTCGGTGTACCACTACGGGATCGCCGGTCACCAGGAAGACAAGGAAGCGGACGATGCCAGCGTGGCCGAACTCCTGGCCAGCGCCGACATCCCGAACTGGCCGTCCGGCGAGCTGGTCGCGTCCCTACTGGAAGGCCTGTTGACCGGCACGGACCGCAGTCTGCCGGTCAACCTCCCGAACACGGGCCAGGTGGAGAGTCTTCCCGAAGGCGTCGTCGTGGAGTGCATGGGCGTGGCCGGGCGCGAAGGGTTGCGGCCACGGGACCGGACAACCGTGCCCGGTTACCTCGGCGAACACGTTCACCGGATCGCCGCCTCGCAGGATCTGACCGTGCAGGCCGCGCTTTCCGGCGACCCCAGGACCGTGCTGGAGGCCATGTTGCTCGATCCGATCACCGGACGCCTGCCCTACGAGGACATCGTGGCCATGACCGACGAGCTGCTCGCCGCCACCGCCGACTGGCTGCCGCAATTTGGTTAGCCCCGCCGCGGCCGTGGCTAGAACGGATAGCGGCCGGCGCCCTGGATCGACGCCACCAGCGCGAACACCTGGTCGGCATATGCCGCCGAGTGGTTGTAGTTCCAGAGGGCGTTGCGCAGGTTGTTGGGCGCGCCGTTGTGGCAGAGGAGGCGGGCGCCGGCCACGGCCGCGTCGGCCAGGTTGCTCACGCTCGCCGACTCATTTGGCCGGTAGGCGTTCCACGTAGCCGGGAGGAACTGCATCGGTCCGAGCGCTCCGGCCGCCGAGACGCTCACGCTTCGGCCCCCGTTGGTCTCGATCCTGGCGATGGCGGCCAGGACCTCCCACCGCAATCCCGGGCAGCTGGCGGCGGCCGCCTTGTACAGGTCGGTCGGCGACTGGGCGGCCTGAGCCGGGGTCGAGGTCGTCCGCCCCCGGAGGCGCGCGAGGACCCCGGCATCGCTGGTATCGCCGACGGCGCGCCCCGTGCCCGTCCCGTTCGCCCCGCTGGCACCGCCAGCCCCATCGGCCCCACCAGTCACAGCGGCGCTACCAGTCACAGCGGCGCCACCGGCAACCGGAGCAGCGAGGAAATTGGCGGAGGGGTTGTCGGCCAGCCGCATCTGGGCGCTGCCTCCGCCGGCCGGCCGGCTGCCGAGGATCACGACGGCCAGCAGTGCCCACGTGGCCACCAGTCCGCGCCGGTAAATCGCGACCCGACCCACTCCCCGGGCATGGCGCGGCTCGTAACGGCCCTGGAGAAGGAATCGCGGCATACCGGTTGGTACCCCAAGGACGCGATCCCCTACCCCGACGCTCACCCGAACGGTCTAGCGCGATCTGGTGGCACTACGAAAATGGATCACAAGACCCGCGCCCGGTGTTCACAGTTTCCTCATATCTCGGGGGCTCACTAAGGCTCGGAGAAACCCGCAATTTGGAGCCCGAGGCTGATGGCAGAAAACACCCGTTCCGAGATCGCCCACCTCTACCGGAGAGCGGGTTTCGGGGCTAATTCCGGCGAACTCGACGCCGCCGTGGCCCGAGGTTACGAGGCCACCGTCAGCCAACTCCTCCAGCTCAACGGGGCCGACCCGGCGGCCGATGCGGTGGCCCCGCCGACCTTTACAAACGTCAACCAGACCACTCCCAATACCGTGGCCGCCCGGCAAGCGCTGAACCAGCAGCTTCGCCGGGAGGGGATAGCCCTCGTGTCGTGGTGGCTGAAGCGGATGGCTGTGGCCAACAACCCGCTCCGGGAGAAACTCACGTTCCTCTGGCATGGCCATTTCGCCACCGCCATCAGCAAGGTAAAGCTGGCCGGGCTGATGTACCGCCAGAACCAGCTTTTCCGGACGATGGGTTTGGGCGACTTCGAAACGCTTGTGCAGGCGGTGTCCAAGGATCCGGCCATGCTGGTCTGGCTGGACTCCAACAGCAACCAAAAGGGCCATCCAAACGAGAACTTCGCCCGGGAGCTCATCGAGCTGTTCACCCTGGGAATCGGGAACTACACCGAGGACGATGTCAAAGAGGCCGCCCGCTGTTTTACCGGATGGGCCCATGACCGGCGGACCGACGCATTCGTGTTTGTGGCCGGCCGGCATGACGATGGACCGAAGACATTTCTCGGCCAGACCGGAAACTTTGGAGGTGAGGACGTCATCCGCATGGTCACCCATTCCGCCGCCTCGGCTCAGTGGGTGACCTCCCGGCTGTGGAGTCATCTCGCCTATCCGGTCGCCCCCGACGACCCGCTGGTCAAAGACCTGGCCCGCGCCTACGCCAAGGATCTTGATGTGACCGGGCTTCTCCGGACCATCTTCCTGCACCCCGGGTTCCTGTCGGCGCAGGCTCGTCAGGGGCTGGTCAAGCAGCCGGTGGAGTACGTCATCGGCGCGGTACGAAGCTTCGGCGGCAAGGGCGAGAATCCGGCCCTGCTTGGCCTCCTGACTCAGCTCGGGCAGATCCCGTTCGACCCACCGAGCGTGGGTGGATGGCCACAGAACACCTACTGGCTGACCACGGCGACCGCCCTGTCCCGTCTCAACTTCGCGGCGGCGGTTGCGGCCGCCGCGCCCGCGGCCGTCCTGGCTCCGCTCGAAGGGGCCAGCGCCTCCGACCGGCCCGCCGCCTTGGCCCACCTGCTCGGTATCGATGGGTGGAGCCAGCAGACGGCCAGCGCCCTGGCCAAGGCCCCGACGACCAGAGCCCTCGTCACCCTCGGCCTCATCGCCCCCGAGTACGTCCTCAATTAGTCCCGCCAGGAGCTCGCCATGTCCGACTACCCCGCCCCCGTGGCGCCCCCACCGTTGTCCGGCCGCCTCCCCCAACCCCCGCCGTCGCCGGCCAAGGGCATACGGCACTTGACGCGGCGCCAGTTCGTGGTCGGGGCGGCGGGCGCGGCCGGCGCAGGCGCCATCGGCCTGGCGCTGACCCGCTCGTCGGCACCTGCGACCAAGCACCCGGCCGTGTCTGCCGCCAGCGGATCCGGAGCGGGAGCCGCCGGCAAGGGCATCCTCATTCTGGTCGGACTCTTCGGCGGCAACGACGGTCTGAACACGGTGATCCCGTTCCAGGACAGCGCCTACCTCAGCCTGCGGCCGCGGCTCGGATACCAACCCAGTGAGCTGCTGGCCTTGAGCGACGGCCTGGGCCTGCACCCGAACCTCAAAGGCCTGAAGGCCCTCTGGGACGCGAAGCAGTTGGCCATCGTTCGCGGCGTCGGTTATCCGACGCCGAACCGCAGCCACTTCCGTTCGATGGACATCTGGCAGAGCGCGGTGCCGGACACGGAGGAGGTCACCGGCTGGATCGGCCGGTGGCTCGATGCCAGCGGCACGGATCCCCTTCGGGCCCTGTCGGTCGGCCTGACCGTCCCGCGAGCGCTGGTGGGCACGAACACGTCGGGCGCCGCGGTGCCCCTGGGCGCGCTCAAACTCCCCGGTGGTTCCGAGGTGGCGTCCGGCTTCGCGGCGGTCGAGACGCCCTTCGCGGGCGAGGCCGAGTTGGCGGCGCGCGCCGCGCAGGTAGGAGCCGACCTGCTCACCGTGCAGAAGACCCTTGCCCAGGCCCTCTCGGCGGTACCGCCATCGTCAGGGCCGTCTGGGGCGAGCACGAACTTGGAGACCGCACCGCCCACCACCGCGCCGGCCGCTCAGGGCAAGAATCAGGGGAAAGGGCGGTACTCCACCGGCCTGTCGGCGCAGTTGGACCTAGTGGGCCGCCTAATCAAGGCCGGCGTGGCGACCAAGGTGTACTCGGTGACCCTCGGCGGGTTCGACAACCATGCCGCCGAGAAGGACGCGCATGCTCGGTTGCTGGCCGAGCTGGACCAGGGCATCAGCGGCTTCATCCAGACGATGGCGGCCGAACCGAAGGCGCCGCCGGTCGTCGTCATGACGTACTCCGAATTCGGCCGCCGGGCGGCCGAGAACGCCAGCGCCGGAACCGATCATGGTACGGCCGGCCCGCTGTTCGTGGCCGGAACCAGCGTGAAGGGCGGGTTCTACGGCGACGAACCCTCCCTCGTCGATCTCGACCAGGGTGACCTGAAGTTCACGACCGATTTTCGCTCCGTCTACGCCACCGTCCTGGAGCACGTGCTGGGCGTCGATCAGAAAATGTCGCTCCCCAAGCCGTTCCCCACCCTGGACTTCGTGTAGTAAGTGGTTATTGGTTGCCGAACAACGGATCGCGTTTCTCGAGGAACGCGGCGATGGCCTCGCCCATGTCGCCCGTGAAGCTGGTGAGCATCTGGGTGCGGTTCTCCAGGTCGATGGCGGCTTGAAGGCTGTTGATCTCCAAGGCTGACCACATCACCTCTTTGGTCATCTGCACGCCGAACGGGCTGTTGCGGGAGATCTGCCCCGCCGTCTCCAACGCGGCGTCGAGCACCTCTGCGTCGGGCACCACCTTGACGACGAGACCGATGCGCTCGGCCTCGTCGGCATCGATGATCCGTCCGGTCAACATCAGCTCGAAGGCCCGTGACGCGCCGATCAAGCGCGGCAGCAGGTAACTCACTCCGATATCGCACCCGGACAGGCCGATGCGCACGAAGGCCACGTTGAACCGGGCACTGGCGGCGGCGATGCGCACGTCGCAGGCCAGAGCCAGGGCTAGCCCGCCGCCGGCGGCCGGCCCGTTAACGGCGGCGATGACCGGCTGCGGCAGGGAGCGCAGATGAGGAACGAGGCGAGCGATGTGCTGCTGGCCCTTGAGCCCGCTTTGCACGCGCCCCAGTCCCTCGGTCCCCGGGGCCGGTCCGGTGCCTTTGAGATCCAGGCCGGCGCAGAAGCCGCGTCCGGCGCCGGTCACCACCACCACCCGGCAGGTCCGATCGGCGGCGATCTCATCGAGGGCGGCATGGAGGTCGGTGATGAGCTCGAAGTTCATGGCGTTGAGCCGATCGGGGCGGTCGAGGGTCAGCTGGACCACGCCGTCGATAGGACGCTCCTGGCGGACGGTGCTCATCGGCGGGCGGCGGGTCCGCCACCGTCGACGCCGATCCGCTGTCCATTGATATAGCTGCCCGTCTCCGAGACCAGGAACAGCACGACGGCCGCCACGTCCTCGGGTTGACAGATCCGTCCGTACGGCATGTGCGCGTCAAGCTTGCGCAGATTGTCGACACCCATAGCCCCTTTGGCCAACCGTCGCCCCATCTCGGTCTCGACCAGCCCGGGCCTCACCACGTTGACCCGGATCCCATGACTCACTTCTTCCTTGGCGAGGGTCATGGCCAGCGCCTCTTGCGCCGCCTTACCCATGTTGTACGGCGCACTCCACCCGGCCATGTGTTCGGTAGCCATGCTCGAGATCATGATGATGTCCCCGCGCGGCCGGGTCCTCATGGTCGGCAGCACAAGGTGGCTGAGGTAGGCACAGCTGATGGCATGGACGTTCACGACCCGCACCAGTTCGGCCGGGTCGCCGTCGGCCACCGAGTGGCCCCGGCTGGCGATGCCGGCGTTGTTGATCAGGATGTCGATGTGCCCGAAGTCGCGAACGATGGCGTCGACCATGGCCTGGTCTTCCTCGTAGACCTCAACCGAAGCTCGGTATGCGGCGGCGCGGCGATCCAGCTTCTCGATTTCGGCGACCGTCTCGGCGGCGGCGCCCTCATCCCTTCGGAAGTTCACGGCCACATCGGCCCCGTTCTCGGCAAGCGCCAAGCCGATAGCCCGCCCGATACCCCGGCCTCCTCCGGTCACCAGTGCCACCCGTCCGGCCAACGTCATGCGCCACTCCTCGCCTCGATCCGCCGGGCGACAGTACAGCCCCGTCGGCGCCGTGCTCCGCCGGCGCAGCATTCAAGCCGCGGCCGGGTAACCGTTGACCGTTCCGTGCGCCCGGGAGGGTGATTCGGCTCTGGATCGGCGATTCACAGCCATTCCGGCAGTCCAAACCCAGCCTTCTCGCTGGAAGCGGGGCTTCGTTTTCCACCGGTGAGGCGGCCGGCGCCGTGCTCATGCGAGCGCGGGGTAACGTCGCCGACCGATGAGGTTGCGCCAGGTGGCACTGGTGGCGAGGGATCTCGACCGGGTGGTGACGGAGCTGTGTGCCGTGCTCGGCGTTGAGGTCGCCTACCGCGATCCGGGGGTGGCCGAGTTCGGTCTTCGCAACGCGGTAATGGCCATCGGGGACACCTTCCTCGAAGTCGTCTCGCCGGCGGTCGAGGGCACCGCGGCCGAGCGGTATCTCGATCGACGCGGTGGCGACGGTGGCTACATGGTCATCCTGCAGTGCGACGACCTCGACACGGATCGCCGGCGGGTCGCTGAACTCGGCATCCGCACGGTGTGGCAGGTCGACTTGCCCGACATGCGGGGAACGCACCTGCACCCCGCTGACGTAGGCGGAGCCATCCTCTCCCTCGACTGGGCTAGTCCACCGTCATCGTGGCGATGGGCGGGCCCGGGTTGGGAATCGACGGTGCGACGCGACCGGGTGGAGGCGATCAGCGCGGTAGAGATCCAGGCCGCCGACCCCGTCGTGCTGGCCGAACGCTGGGGTGACGTCCTCGGCCGCCCGGTTCAAGAGCGAGGACGCCTTGACCGGCGGGTCGTCACCCTCGATGCCGGTGAGATCAGGTTTTCACCAGTCGCCACCGAACGGGGCGAGGGCATCGCCAGAGTCGAAGTCGCGGCCGTCAACGCACCCGCGGTGGTGAAGTCGGCCGCCGCCCTCGGCATGCCTTCGGGTCCGTCCTGGGTACGCGCCGCCGGCGTTGATGTGCTCCTGGCTACGCCAGGTGGCGCGCCGCCCGCAGCGCTAGCGCCATGATCGTCAAGGTCGGATTGAATCCGCCGGCAGAGACGAACACCGAGCCGTCGGCGACATGCACGTTGTCGACACCATGCCAACGACCCCACGGATCTACCACCGACGTGCGCGGTTCGTAGCCCATCCGGGCCGTGCCCATGATGTGGGCGGTTGACGCCTGGCCGGCTATCGGGCTGGAGAACCCGCCTGACTGCTCGGCTAGCAGTCCGAGAGGCAGGAAGCCGCTTACAATGCAGCCCGGCGAGGCCTGACACACGGCGGCCAGCTGTGGCCCGTAGTGGAGAGATGCCACCTCCTCGAAACGGTGCGCGCTGTGCGTAATGCGGGGCACGGGAAGGCCATGAACGTCGCGCACGGTCGGATCGAGGTCGACCACGTTGGCCAACTGAGGCAGGTCCTCGCCGACCATCGATAATCCGGCGGCGAAACGCCGGAACGGCGATTGCCGCATCAGCTCCTTCAGCAGCGTCCCAAAGACCCCGCCCACCGACGTGTAGAGCTGGGCCTCCGACAGCAGGGTCAAACCCCCACCCACCTCGCAAATGCCGCCCTTCACATACGGAAGGCCGGCGGCGCGTACTTCCGGGGAGCGAACCGGGCCGACGAAATCGTCGAGGGTGAACGTCGACGACGGCCCTCGCCAGGCGTGCAGCTCCTCGGCGAAGATGCCGAAACCCTCGCTGAAGAAGTGGAACATGATGTTGCGTCCCAGCTGCCCCGACCTGTCAGGCAGTCCGGAGAGACGGGCGAGACGCGCTGTCTCAATGGCGGAAGGCGCCAGCACGACAGTGTCGGCGTGCTCGGTGTGGGATGTTCCCGACGGGTCCAGCCAGCTGACGCCTCGCGCCCGCCGGCCGTCGGCCGACAGCTCGATCCGAGACACGAAGGCCCGGCTGATCAGCCTGGCTCCCCCTCTTACGGCTTGGTGCAGGAAGGACACGGCCGCCCCACCGCGTGCGTTGATCGGGCACCCAAAGCCCGAACAGAACCCGCATGAGTTGCAGCGAGGCCGCCCGTCGAACTCCTTCGAGTTGATGGCCATCGGGTAGGGGTAGGCGGTGTGGCCGAGAGCCGCCGCTCCTTCGGCCAGTCGCAACCCTGCGTACATCGGCGGATTCGGACGCTGCGGGAACGGTCGGCTTCGCGGCGCCTGCTCCCGTGTCCTGGCCGGCATCTGGGCGACGTCACCCTGCACGCCGAGTCGGGCCTCGACCTCGTCGTAGTAGGGCGCCAGGTCCTCGTACTCGAGGGGCCAATCGGCGACGTTGGCGCCCGGCACCGGCCCATACAGAGACAAGCCTTTGAAATCCTGGCGCCAGAAGCGAGGCACCTTGGCGTCCCAGTGGATGGTCCCTCCGCCCACGGTGGTCGGAAGATCGTTGATGTCGCCCTGGAAGGTTCGGGCCGTGCCCTTGGCCGCGTCCGCCTGCGACCGGCCGGTGCGGGGCTCCAGGAGCGGGTCCTGGTTCTCGAAGAAGCGCGCCGACCGAACTTCATCATTGGCAAAGAGGGATCGGGCACCTTCGGCCCGGCCGAGCCCGGGCAAGAGATCTCGACCCTTCTCTAAGATGAGCACCTCGTAGCCGGCCTCGACGAGTGCCCATGCCGCGACGCTGCCGCCGGCGCCAGACCCGACCACGATGGCGGATCGTCGAGCCATCAGGGACTCCCGCCGCCGAGGAACCGGGCCATTCGACCAACCGGCCGGGATCGGGGGCGCAGCCTGGTGGCGGCGGCCAGGCCGAGTGCTGACCCGGCGACCGGCACGCCAAGCCCGCCCGCGAGGGCGGCGATGAAGAGCTGGAGCTGGGCCGCGGTAAGACCGAGCGGTGGTCCGGTCGGGTCCGGTCCGCTGACCTGGGCGTCGGTATAGCCGCGCGGCTGCACGTCGCCGGGCCAGAAGACGCGCGTCCATCCGGCCAACCCGTGGTTGCCGCCGTACTCGGGAGCGCCGTACATGGCCGCAAGGGTGTCCGCCAAGGCCTGGCCGACGAAGGTCTGCGTGACCGCGTCGGATGGATCGAGCAGCACGGCATCCTGCGGCGCAGCAGGGAGGGCGGCGAACGACGAGAAGCCGAGCGCGGCCGCTCGCTGATCGAGGTGGTCAAGGCCGGTCGCGTAGGTCTCCTGGAGCCCGGTGACCGGGCCCGCGAACTCGCGCTCCGGCAAGCCGCGGGAGCCCTCGAGTCGGATCCGCCATCCCAGCTCGGCCAAAGGATCGAGAGGCACGAACTCCGCCATCTCATCGACAGGAAAACCGGCCCGGTTGGAGAACGGTCCACCGGCATGGATGAGCGGTGGATCGAACGTGAAGGCCCCGAGGAGAGCATCGATGGCTTCCGCACACCGGGCCTGCAGGGCGCCGGGATCGGCGTCCTCGGGCGGGCCGGGCAAAAACCTGGCGGTGACCGCCCGCAGGTTGTCCAAGCGGTGGGCAGACAGGAACCGGCCGGGCGCGCCGGGACCAGGAAACGCGTCGGCGATCGCCCGCCACCGTGTCGTCGGCACGAACGCCACCAACCCCGCTCCACCAGCCGCCTGCAAGAAGGTACGACGCGACAAGCCCCCAGACACAGGCCCATAATAGTGGTTCCTCTTTCTCGAGGCTCGTCGGTCAGTCGTGTCCCACCTCGTCGGTAGGGTGGGATGGTGAGGTTGAGCGCTGAGCAAGGGACGGTCGTCGGCTTCGGCCACGGCACGTTGGCGGTCACCGGCGCGGCCGGCACCGGCAAGACCACGGCGCTGCTTCACCGCTACGCCGGGCTGGTCCGCGATGGTGTCTCCCCCAGCCGGATGCTCGTGGTGGCCCGGGACCGAGGCGCGGCAGACCGCTTCATTGACGCGACCCTGCCGGTGCTGGCGGGCGGCTTCGATAGCCTCGCCGTCACCACCTTTCCCGGTCTCGCCTTTGACATACTCCGCCGCGCCGGTATCGAGCTCCGGCTCGTGCCCGGACGCGAACGCTGGGCCGTCATCGGCCGCCTGCTCGCCGACGAGGTGGACTCCGGACGAGGACCCGAGTTGTGGCCCACCCTTTACCCCTATTTGGGCCGGCCGGCGTTTGTCGACGAGGTGGCCTCGGCCACGGCGCGGCTGCTGGCCGGCCGCCCACGCACCGGCACCGGCACTGGGATGGGCGGCGGTCGCGAGGACGAGTTGGCGGCCTTCGTCGAACGATACGCCGCCCGATTGCACGCCCGCGGTCTGATCGATGCTCCCCTGCTCCTGGCCCGCGCCGCCGAGGTTCCTGACCAAGGGGGACGTTGGGAGCACGTGTTGGTCGACGACTTCGAAGCTGCCACCGAGCCGGCCGCCCGCCTTCTCTCGGCCGTGACGTCGAATCCCGTCTCGGTGGTCGTCAGCGGCACGAGCGAAACGGCCATCGGCAGCCGGTGGGGCGCGGATCCCCGGCACCTCGCCGCCTTCGCCGCGCATGCTGACGCGCAGGTGTCGTTGACGACGAGGATGCGACCGGCGGCCCGGCAGAGTCTGGTGCGTTGTCACCATCCCGCCGTCGAAGCTGACGCCATCGCCGCGGTGCTGACCCGGGCGGCGGAGGCGGGTGTGCCCTGGCCGGACATGGCCGTGCTGCTCCGACGGCCGCGACAACGGGCCCGCGCCATCGCCCGGGCTCTCGCCCGCCACGGCATTCCTGTCGCTCCCGTTCCAGGCCCGCTTGACGAAGAGCCGGTCGTCGCCGCCCTGGTCGACCTGCTCCGCTGGACGAGCGGCGATGACACGGCCGCCGACCGCCTGCTGGCCAGCGCATTGTGCGGACTCGAGCCTCAGCAGGTGGCGCAGGTCCGCATCGCGGCGCGAGTGACCGGGGACTCTGTCGGCAACCACGAGTTGCTCCAGCCATTGCGCGACATCCGTGACGCGCTCTCACAACGATCGTCAACGGAAAATCCGGCTGCACTCGCGGGCCGGGCCTTCCGCTTGGCCTTTGCCGACTTGGTGAGGGAGCCCGGCGCCACCGGTGCGTCACCGCCGGATCAGGAGAGGGACGACGATCGCGCCCTCGACGCCGTCGTCGCGTTCCTGGCGGAGCTGGATGGCTATGTGG
>CAXMLU010000430.1:0-10485 GCA_964194255.1 uncultured bacterium | reverse complement strand
GGCTCGCCGCGGTTGGCGAAGCGGCGGGCCAGGTAGGCCGCTACGTCCAGGTGAGCCTCAACCAGCCGATCGCGGAGGGTCACATCCCGCGTGCGGGCGTACTCCTCGAAGATCGGCTTGAGGTTGGCCCGCTCGTCATCGTCGCGATTCACCGTGTACCAGGCCCGGCGGGCCGGCGCGACCTGCGGAGCTCGAAGGACAGATGTCCCGTGTCATCCAGGCCAATCTGATAGCTGTCGACGAGGGCCGCCAACATGAGCTCCGACAGCTCGTTGAGGTAGGGCTCCTCGCGCTTGCCGTCGTCCGTGGCGCGGCCGAAGACCTCGAGCTGGCCGTCAGCGATAGCGAAGCGAAATTCGACCGCGCCGTGGTCCGTGCCACCAACCGCCAGTGCGTACGACAACTCCACGATCGCCAGCCGAAGATCCTCAATGGCGTCAAGATCGAGCCCGGCCCGGCTTCCCATCGCCGCCACGGTCAGTCGAGCCACGCTAGCGAATTCGGGTTTGGACGGAATGGTCAACAACACTTCGTCGATCGAGGCCACCTCGCACTCCCTCTTGGGCTACACATCGAGCAGGGCCAGCCGGGGCAAGGACCAACTGCAGGGGTTTGCTTGTCGGACGCCGACGCTACACGGCGTCGCCCGAAACGCCGCGGAGGCCAGGTTGAAAGTGCCCGCGTAAGGGAACCATAAAGCGCATAATGCAGACTCGAAGTGCCGACAAACACCTCGAAACACCATCAAATTCGGCAAAAGGTCGGCGGCGGCGCAGCAAGCTGGATATCACCAAGCCACAGAGCGGCAACCAGGGTTGGCGCGCCTATATGCGAGCCCTCGGACCTGGGCTCATTACCGGTGCCTCGGACGATGATCCATCGGGTATCGGCACCTACGCGCAGGCGGGCTCCCAGTTCGGTTTTAACCTGCTCTGGACATCGCTGCTGACCTTTCCGTTGATGGCGTCGGTCCAGGAGATCTGCGACCGGACTGCGTTGGCGACGGGCGCCGGCCTAGGCGAGCTGGCCGCTCGAACGTTTACCCGGTTCTGGCGGGTGGTGCTCGGTGTATTGCTGGTCGCCCTGCTCGTGGCGAACACGCTGAACATCTCCGCTGACGTGGTGGCCATCGGATCGGGCATGCATCTTCTCCATGCCGGGCCGACCTTCCTCTGGGCGATGCTCGCCGGCGTAATCGTGACTGTTCTTCTTCTGTCCGGTTCGTTTTCCCTCATCGCTCGCGTTTTCAAGGTCCTGTGCGCCGCCCTTCTGTCGTACATCGTCGTGCTGTTCATGGCCCACCCTCGTTGGCACACACTGGCGTCCCACACGTTCATCCCTCATTTCGAGTGGCAGAAGGACTACATCGCCCTCTTCGTCGCCGTCTTGGGGACGACGATCTCGCCCTATCTCTTCTTCTGGCAGTCCGCGCATCGGCTGGAGGAGATGCGCGATGAGGCTGAAGGCGGTGACGAGCCCGTTCCGCTGCCGCAACGGACGCGACGCGAGGCGAAGCACAAGAAACGCACGAGTCGGGTCGACGTGTTCAGCGGCATGTTGTTCTCCAACGTGGTCATGTTCGCCATCATCGCGGCCACCGCGGCCACGTTGGGCGCTCACGGCAAGCACAACATTGTCAGCGCCGCCGACGCGGCCCGGGCGCTTCGACCGTTCGCCGGCCACTTTGCGTCCGCCGTCTTTGCGCTCGGGTTCATCGGCTCGGGCATGCTGGCCGTCCCGGTCTTGGCCGGCTCGGGCTCGGCCGGCATGGCCGGACTGCTCGGCAAGAAGTGGGGATTTTCTCAGTCGATCAAGAAGGCGCCCGTGTTCTACGGCCTGGTTCTGGTCGGGACCATCGGTGGCTGTCTGCTGACCCTTTTCCACGTCGACCCGATCAGGCTGCTCGTGTATGTCGCCATCGTCAACGGTGTGGCCGCCGCCCCGTTCCTGGTGCTGGTCATGGTTGTCTCCAACAACCGGCACCTGATGGGCGAGCATCGCAACGGCCGGCTGGCCAACTTCCTCGGATCGCTCACCGTTCTCTTGATGGCCGGCGGAGCGGTGGCCTTCTTCCTCACCGGCGGCGCCAGCGGCCTTTGAGGGGCACTGGCATGATGTGCCCTCATGGTGCCGAAGGCGACCCGTCCGTACATGCCGGGCTATGGGATCGTGGGGCCGGATGAGGGAACAGGGGCTGCTGCCGTGGTCGTCGGTGGAGGAAGGCTGACCGCGTCCCACGACTACTGGATGGCCAGGGTATGGCCAGACGGCCGTCCGCACGTCATGCCGGTCTGGAGAGTGTGGGCGGAGGACTCGCTGTGGTTCGGCTCCAGCGAAGGGTCCCGCAAGACCCGGAACATGGCGCGCCATCCGCAAACCGTCGCCACCACCGACAACGCCCTTCAGCCGGTTGTGGTCGAGGGGCACACCTGCAGGGTGGCGGACCGGGGCCGCGATCTCGGTTCACGGACCTCGTCAATGCCAAGTACGCCACCGATTACTCCGTCGACTTCTTCGCTGGAACCGCGTGCTTGCAGCTCCGACCGGTGTGGGTGTTCGGCCTTCCCGACGGCGACTTCATCGGTTCACCGACGCGCTGGGCGTTCGACTCGTAGCCCTCAACCGCGTAGCCCTCTACGGTGTGGCGATGACCACCTCGGATGACCTTGTCAACCCGCTGGCCACGTTCCGCCTCGACGGCAAGGTGGCGGTGATCACGGGCGCCAGCTCGGGGATCGGCGCCCGGGCGGCGCGTGTGCTTGACGCCCTGGGGGCAAAGGTGGTCGTCTCGGCTCGCCGCACCGACCGGATCGAAGCCGTGGCTGCTTCGCTGACCGACGCCGAGGCGGTGACATGTGACGTCAGCGAGACGGGAGCATCGGCCGCCCTCATCGATGGCGTCGCCGAACGCCACGGCCGGGTGGACGTGGTCATCGCCAACGCCGGCATCACCAACGTCCTGCCCGCGCTGCGCGAGCCCGTCGGCGGCTTTGCGCAGGTCGTGACCGTCGATCTGGTCGCCCCCTTCGAGCTGGCCCAGGCCGCGGCCGGCCACATGCGAGCGTCGGGCGACGGCGGCAGCATCGTCAACATGGCATCGGCGGCCGCGTTCAGCTCGACGCCGTTCCTGCCCCAGGCCAGTTACGTCGCCGCCAAGACCGGCCTGGTCGGCCTGACGCGCGAGCTGGCTCTGCAGTGGGCCCGCTACGGAGTCAGGGTCAACGCCCTGTGCCCGGGCATGTTCCCGAGCGAGATGACCGCCGAGCTGGTGGAATCGGACGAACTGCGCAGTCGCTTCGAGGCGGCGGTGCCGCTTCGCCGCCTCGGCCGGCCCCACGAACTCGACGCCGCCATTGCCTTCCTGGCCAGCCCGGCCAGTAGCTACATGACCGGCCAGACGCTCATCGTGGACGGAGGCGGGGGCGGCTGACTAGCCGGCGCGCCGGCGGGGCCGCACACGGGGGCGGGGCGGCTGAGGTGCATGGACATGGCGGCGAGCCGCAGCCGGACGAGCCGAGCGAGCCGTGGCCGGGCGAGCGGCGGCCGGGCGAGCGGGCATGGGGTGCGCCGGGGCCGGCCGTGACTGGCCGACGTCCAGTGCGGACATGTCCGGCACGATCACCTCGACCGGCATACCCAGGTCCTTCTGCATGGTCCTGACCAGCTTGGCTTTGTCCGGCGTGACGAAGCACACGACAGTACCGGTGGCTCCGGCGCGGGCCGTGCGCCCCGACCGATGGACGTAGTCCTTGCCGTCAGCGGGCGGGTCGAAGTGGACGACGGTGGCGACACCCTCGACGTGGATGCCGCGTGCCGCCACGTCCGTAGCGACGAGAACCCGCACCCGTCCGGCCGTGAAGTCAGCTAACGCCCGCTCCCGCTGGCCCTGGCTGCGGTCGCCGTGTATGGCGGTGGCGCGCACGCCCCGGGTGCCAAGCTGCTTGGTGAGCCGATCGGCACCGTGCTTGGTGCGGCAGAAGACGACGGTCTGGCCGCAGCGGCTGATGGTGGCGGTGAGTCCGATGCGGTCGGACGCCTCCACTCTCCAGAACAGGTGCTTGGCCTGAGCCGAACTGCGTTCGTCCATCTCCAGCTCGTGGCGAACGGAGTTGCGCTGATAGCGCCGCACGAGGACGTCGACGTCTCCGTCGAGGGTGGCCGAGAAGAGCAACGTCTGACGATTGTCCGGTGTCCTGTCCAGGATGCGGCGCACTTCGGGGAGAAAGCCCATGTCCGCCATGCGATCGGCCTCGTCGACGACGACGACGCTGACCTCATCGAGGCCCACGTGGCCGCGGTTGATGAGATCGGCCAAGCGACCGGGGCAGGCGACTGCCACATCGACGCCGCGCCGCAGGGCGCGTATCTGAGTCTCGTAGCCCACGCCTCCATAGAACGACGCGACGTGACGACCTCGGGCGGCGGCCAGCGGCGCCAGCTCGGCGGCGATCTGGGCACAGAGTTCACGCGTCGGGGTCAGGATGAGCGCCCGCGGCCGTCGGGAGTTGGCCTGAACCCGGCCGAGCCGGGCGATGGTGGCGATCCCAAATGCCAACGTCTTGCCGGAACCTGTCGGCGCTCGCCCACTGACATCCCGTCCGGCCAGCGCGTCGGGCAGGGCGGCCGCCTGGATGGGAAATGGTTCGGTGATGGCACCGCGGGCGAGGACGCTTACCAGGTCGGCGAGCACGCCGAGGTCAGCGAAGGTCAGGGTCATGAACGAGCTCTCGAGAGGGGACGGGGGAGTGGCCCGTCGCGACACTTCACGCCGAGGGCTCTGCCAGGGTAGCTGAAGTCAGCGGGTTTGTTGGCTTCCGCGCTCGATAATGGCGTCACGGCGGCGGGCTACTTCGGCCGGGTCATAGCCCTGGCCCTCCCACTCCAGGCTGACGCGACGTTCGGTGGCCCAAGCCTGGGTGTCGCGCTCGTCGGCCACCACGTCGTAGGTCGCCAGCATCTGCCTGACGCCGGCGGGGTCGTTCGATACGGCGGCTGCGGCCTGCGCACGGCACGTCGGCAGAAGCTCGTCGTGTGCCACGACATGGTTGACGAGGCCCCATGTGAGCGCCGTGTGGGCGTCGATGAGGTTGCCGGTCGCACTCATCTCCTTGGCCCGCCGAACGCCGATCGCCTCCGGGAGGCGCACGATGAGCCCGTCGCCGGGCATGATCCCACCCGAGCGTGGGTGTCCGCGAATCTGGCCCGCTCCGAGGCGACCAGGAAATCGCATGCCAGTGCCAACTCGAGGCCTCCCGTGATGGCCGGCCCGTTGATGGCTCCGATGACCGGCTTGACCAACGGGGGCAAGAATCCTGACCATGTCCGGCGCCCGGACCCAGGTTCGCGTTCGATACCGTCGCCGAACTCTTTGAGATCCACGCCGGCGCAGAAGGCCGGGTCCGTACCCGTGATGATCGTCGCATCGACCGAGTCGTCGCCGTCGAGCTCCGTCAACACTTGGGGAATGCGACGGTAGAGGGCCGCGTTCAGGGCGTTGCGGCGCTCCGGTCGATTGAGGGTCACCACCGCGACGCGGTCGGCGACGTCGACGAGCAGGATGGGCGGCCCACTCACTGCAAAGCCTCGACCAGCGCCAGCTCCGCCATCAGCTCCTCGAGGCTCATCGACGCCGGTGGTCTCTCCTGCCGGGCGAGGCAATTGGCCACGCGCTGAAGGACTTCGTTGACGGGCGTGTCGACGCCGTGGAGCCGCCCGAGGAGCACCACCTCGCCGTTGAGGTAGTCGGCCTCGATGCGCCGCGTTCCCCTCGCCAGGCTCTGCCACGACGAGCCGCCTCCCCGTCGCTGCCCGCCCACCGGGCGAAGCTGCATGATGTCGCTCCGCCGTTGCTCGGCCTCCTCGGGCGGCGCGACGTCGATGGCCGCGCCCGAAAGCACGACTTGGCTTCGGCTTGGGCCCGGGCGAACAGTTCGCTCTCACGACCGATGGGACCGCAGGCCGCTTCGAGGGCATTGCCGAGGTTGAGGAGCAGCTTGGCGTACTTGTTCGGCATGATGGCCTCGACCGCCCGGCTGCTGAAGCGGGATCCGTCGAGATCGCCAGCGATGGTCTCGGCCAGCTCGTCGGTTCCGCTCGGATACCGGCCGAGATCGAGGATGCCGGACAAGGGCGATCCGTTTGCTTGTACGACACCGGGGGCCAGGTGGGTAGCGGGAAGGAAGATCGACATCCCGTACACAGCGCGGAGACGCCGAAGCGCGACGCGTTCGTTCGCCACACCGTTCTGCGCGCAGACCACCGGGACCTGGTCAGAGATGGCGGCCAGCTCTTCGACAGCTGCCAGCGTGTCCTGGCTCTTCATGGCCAGAACCACGACATCTCCGGCGCCAAGTCCGATCTCGTGAGGACCGGCCGCGACCGGCGCCGCCAGGGTCACCGTGCCGTCAGGCGACTGCAGTTCAAGGCCACGGTCGCGCAGCGCGTCCAGATGCGCCCCGCGGGCGATGAGAACTACATCATGGCCATGCTCGAATAGACGACCGCCGATCACACCGCCGACGGCGCCTGCGCCGTAGATCACGTACCGCATGGACCGATCCTTTCACGCCCGCCTGGGGAAAGGGTTTGTGCCTGCTCGTCGGGTTGGGTTCAGGGCCGCCCCATGGTCGCCGCGTGGGTGCCGACGAGCGAATAGGGCGCCAGCAAGTCGACGCCATCGGGAATCTGTAGGAGCCCAGGATCGGTTCCGGAGTGACCGGTCGTGCCGTACTGCCAGACGACCTTGTCGGTGCGGGGATCGACGACGATGACCCGGTGGTTGAAGTCGTCGTTGCACAGCACGTCACCGCTCGGCAGGGGCAGGGCCAGCGATGGCTTGTTCAAGGCGTCGGCTCCGGTTGGGTGGTAGCGCCAGATCACCTTCCCGGTTGGATCGAAGGTCTCGATGGTGCCGGGGGAGGAGTAGTCGACGGTCAGGTAGACACCGGCGCTGACCTCGTTGGTATCCGACGGGTAGCCGATGCCTGGAGCATGGACGCTTGCATACAAGTGTCCCGTCAAGTCGATTTCATCCACCCAGTCCGAGTTGATCTCGGTCACCAGATAGTGCCCGTTACGCATCGGAAAGGCGCCATTCGGGCTTCCGAAGCGCCGAGTCGGGTCGTGCCGGCACGTGCCCGGACCGCCCCCAAAGACCCGCTCCGTATCGTGTGCACCTGGCGCGATCAACACGATGCGGCAGTTCTTGATGTCGGCGCTGAGCACGTCGCCGGTCGGAAGTACGAGCGCGTCGTCGGGGTTCCACAGCTGATTGGGACCAGAGCCGCTGTGACCGGATGTCCCATAGCGCCACACGACGTGGTGCGACGCGATGTCAACCAGGCTGATGACGAAGTCGTCCTCTTCCGTGGCGAGGATCTGCTTGCCGTCGGCGGTGAAGAAGGCGTCGTCGGGCACCTTGAACGTCTCTCCCGGCGCCAAGTCGCCGGCGCGGGGAAACTGCCAGGTGATCCGGCCTTGCGGATCGACGATAAGGAGCCGGTTGTTGCCCCGGTCGGCGATTAGGAGGGGCCCGGGCAGCACGCTGGGATCCGAGCCGGGGGCCAGATGCCCGGGACCCGTCGCGGGGGTGGCCAGGCCGGCGGCAGCCGGCTTCGTGGGTGACGTCGTGGTCGATGATGTTGCTCGCCGTCGGCCGCCGCGGGTGTCACATTGGGTCAACACCACCGCCACCAGCACGAGCACGACCAGCAGCGTTCGGGCCAAGCGGAACTGGCGGCGGCGCGAGCGATTGATGGTGGAGAACATGTTCCGCGCCATGAGCGGGCCGCATGCTAGGCCGGGACGTCCACACCCTCATCGCGCCACCGCCACCTGGAGGGGGCTGGGGACCGGGCGGCGATGGCGCGATCAGGTTGTGGATCTAGCGAACTGCACCCTGCGACCTGCCCCGGGCGGCCCCCCCGGGTACCACCTCCCCGGCCATGTGCACCTACGCAAGGGTCAGGTTTACCCCCAGGGGTCAGCATAGCGCTTTCATCACGAAATGCCAGCCGGGAAACCCCTTTCCCCACCTCGTCTCGTAGAGTGACGGTAACCGTCAGCTGAGGGTGAAGCCGGTGCCGTCCATTGCCGAGGTGGGAGAGCAGTTAACCGGTCCAGGCGGGCTGTTCGAGGTTGTGCTCGAAGACCTCGACGGCATGTCCATGAAGATGTACCGGCAGCGGATGACGTCCATGCGGGAAATCCCGGAACAGGCCGCGCAGCGGGGCGACTCGACTTATCTCGTGCACGGCGACCGGCGCATCAGCTTCTCGGACTTCGTGGCGGGGGCCAACTCGGTCTCCTCTCAATTGGCGGCGTGCGGGGTGAGGCCGGGCGATCGCGTTGCCGTGCTGTCCGCCAACAATCCCGAATGGGTGTTCACCTTCTGGGGGACCGTCAACCTCGGCGCCATCCTGGTTGGTCTCAACGGGTGGTGGAAGACCGACGAAATCATCTACGGGCTGGTCGACTCGGGCGCCCGGGTGCTTGTCGCCGATCGAGGCCGCTTCGAGCGCGTCGCCGACCGCCTTGACCAAGCGCCTACGGTCGAGCGCGTCTATCTGATTGACGCTTCACCCGCCGACTTTGGCGATGACCGGCGGCTCCATCGCTTTGACGAGCTGTTGACCAAGCCTTCCTCGGACCTGCCCGACACACCGATTGCCGAGGGCGACCCGGCCGTGATTTTTTACACGTCGGGGACCACCGGCAAACCCAAAGGCGCCATCTCCACCCACCGATCGATGATCGCCAACCTGCAGAACACCATGTACAACGCCGTCGCTGGTGCACTCGTGGCGGGGGCACCGCTGGGGGCGGAGATGCGCAGGCAGACGGCGAGCTTGATGAGCTCCCCGCTGTTCCATGTTTCCGGGTGTCATTCTGGGATCGTTGTCGGCTTGGCTACCGGCGCCAAGACCGTGATGCTCGACGGACGGTTCGAGGCCGAGCAGGCAATGCAGCTCATCCAGGACGAGCGCATCACGGTGTGGGGCACGGTTCCCACCATGGTGTGGCGCGTGGTGGAGCACTCCGAGCGCCACGCCTATGACCTTTCGTCGGTGACGACCGTCGCGTACGGCGGCTCGCCGTCGGCCGGGGAGCTGCAACGCCGGGTGCGGGAGACCTTCCCCAACGTGAGGACGATGGGCAACGTGTACGGCCTCACCGAATCGAGCTCGGCAGCCACGATCATCTCCGGGCAGGAATTCACGGACCGCCCCGACTCAGTCGGCCGGCCGCTGCCCGTCGTCGAGCTGCGCATCATCGACCCCGCCGGTACGACGTTACCCTCCGGGCAGGTCGGCGAGGTCTGCATCAAGGGACCGCTGATCATGCCCGGCTACTGGGGCAAGCCCGATGCTACCGCCGAGACCGTGGTCGACGGGTGGCTCCACACGGGCGACATTGGCTACGTGGATGCCGACGGCTACCTCTACATCACCGACCGGGCCAAAGACATGATCATCCGGGGCGGCGAGAACGTCTATCCGCGGGAGATCGAGGAGTTCCTCCACGGCCATCCCGACGTCTCCGACGTCCAGGTGATCGGCGTCCCCAGCGAGCGCTACGGCGAGGAGGTGATGGCCTGGGTGAAGCTGCGCGAGGGCGCGGAGATCACCGGTGATCAGCTCACCGAGCACTGCCGGGGGAAGATCGCCACCTTCAAGATCCCCCGCTACTGGAAGTTCGTCGACGAGTTCCCGATGACCGTGACCGGCAAGATCCAGAAGTTCAGGATGCGCGAGACGGCGGTCGAGGAGCTGGGGTTGCAGGCGGCGGCGGGGGTGCGCACCGCGTGACCGTCACCGGCGGAGGCCCACTGGCGCCGCCGTCGGTCACCCCGGACCTCGGCCCGCTCCTGGAGCCGCTGCGCCTGGGCGGCCACCTGGCGCCCTCGCGGGTGGCCTTCACCGCCCACACCACCAACCTGGGCGAGGGCGGGCTGCCCGGCGCCGGGCACGCCGGGTACTACGCGCGCCGGGCCCGGGGCGGCGCCGGGCTGATCGTCGCCGAGGAGGTGTGCGTCCACCCCAGCGACCACCCCCTCGACCGCTCGCTGCGCGGCCACGACCCCGCGATCGTGCCCGCCTATGCGGCCCTGGCGGCGGCGGTGCGTCCCCACGGGACGCTGCTCTGCGTGCAGCTCAACCACAGCGGCATGCAGGGCTCGGGCCATCCCCGGCGGCAGGCGGTCTGGGCGCCCTCGGCGGTGCCCAACCCCTCGACGATGGAGATGCCCAAGGTGATGGAGGCGGAGGACGTCGCCGCCCTGGTCGTGGGCTTCGCCGGCTGCGCCCGGCTGGCGATGGCCGGCGGGCTCCACGGGGTGGAGGTCAACGCCGGCCAGCACTCGCTGCTCCGCCAGTTCCTCTCGCCGCTCACCAACCAGCGCGGCGACGGCTACGGCGGCGGCCTGCAGGGCCGGGCGCGGCTGCTCCGCGAGGTGCTCGCGGCGGTGCGCGTCGCGGTGGGGGCGGG
>CAXMLU010000429.1:0-2417 GCA_964194255.1 uncultured bacterium | reverse complement strand
TAGCCCGGCGCACCCCCCGATGCGGCTCCCCCCGCCTCGCCGAGGCGGGCCACGCAGTCGTCGCGGCCGGCATCCGTCAGGTACTGCCAGAACACGGAGTGGAAGACGACGGTGGCCATACCCGGCACGCGCTCCGTCAACCGCTCCCCCAGCCACTCGGAAGCATCGGCCCGGTCCACTTTGGCGGGCATGACGGCCGCGACAACGAGGGCGGCCCGCAACCGGGCCATACGGTCATGCTGATCCGGCCAGACAAAGCACTGGAGTCGCAGACGACCCTCATCGGTGGTGGTGTCAACCGGAGCGGCGTCGCAGCCTCGACGGTCGGCCACGACGGCGTCCGCGTCGTCGGGCACTCGGCCGGCAAAGTGGCCATCGAGATGCAGACGCGACGCCGGATCGCCCCATGCCCAGTCGCCGTTGGTGTAGCGGTAGCTGTCCCACCGGAGATTGAGTCCGCCGCTGGCGCCGAGCTCGAGAACGCGCAGCGGCAGGCCGCTCTCCCGTGCGACGGTCAGGAAGCCACCCAACAGCGCCGCGCTCCGCCCTACCTCGTTGGTCTGTACCCCCTGGAGGAGGAGCGGCTGCAGGGCCTCGAAGTGTTCGCGTACCGCCTCGAGCACCGCCTCCGCGGCGCGGACCGTATCGCCATCGCCTCCCGTCGAAGGGAAGTGAGCGGCGAGTCCGGGCGCCCGGCCGTCGAGCGCCAGGCGGTGGAGTCCGCCGAACAGGCGAAGCGCCAACGCGGACGGGCCGGGATCCGCTTCGTGGCCCTCGAGCAATGCCCGGATCACGCCGCCGGCTTCGACATCGAGGGCGGCCCGTTCCATGAGCTGTGCGTAGAAGGGCGAACCCAGGTCTGCGCACGCCCGGGCCTGGGTCCGCAATCGGCGGGCCAGCACGGCTTGCCCGGCGGATGTCACGAGAACGACCGCGTCGGCACGGGCGACAACAACGCCTCACCCGACGGTGCATCCGTCGACCAGGTCGGATCGAGGCCAGGGGTCCGCAGCTGCACCGGCTCCACGGCGGGGTGTGGCTCCAGCTCCCACAGCAACGCGGGCCGTTCGCCGTGCCACCGCACCGCGAACGAGATCCGCCCGTGCGCGGTAGGCGCATCGTGCACCTCGACGCCTTGGCCCAACCAGGCATCCGGCACCATCGTGCAGAGCGCCAGTGCCGGCGGCGCGGGGTCGGCCCCGACGGGACGCAGTTCCCGAACGAGCAGGTTGCGAACGAGGATCAAGAACTCCGCCGTCGCCAACCCCTGCGGGCCCATAGCCTCCGGCCAGGAGAAGGTGGGCGAGGCGGCCTCGACCATCCCCTCCACGCGGTCGAGCGCTCGGCGGTCGCCGGCCTCCGCCGCCGCATCTGGTCCGAGGAGGTCGTAGGGATCCGGACGCCGTCGTCCTGGATACGACCGCAGCACTTCGGCGGCGTCGTCGTGAAAGCCGTAGCGCTCGAGCGCGGCGAGAAGAAGCGCGGCGTCGGCGAACCGGCAACGGTCGGACGTGTGTAGCTCGGAGCGGACATCGTCGCCCGTGTGAAAGAGCAGCAGGGCGCGGCGGTTGGCCTCGACGGTGTCCGCCAGGCGCCCAGGAGGTAGCACGAGCCTCATGCCCCGTCGGGTCTGTGCCTGCCACGAGCGCGCCACGTCTTCGCCTGAGGGCAGGACGGCAGGAAGTTCGGGCCGGGCGGCCGCGCCGCCCAGCGGGAGGACCACGGAGATACTGGTCCCGTGGGGAAGCGGGAAGACGAACGCGGCCTGGGCCAGTCCCGCTTTGCATCGCAACGACGCCGGCAAGCTGGACCCGGCGCGGCCACCGGTCACCGTCCATGCCGAGTCGCCATCGGCCAGGGTGGAGCCAGCCATGACCGTCGGCCGCTTGGCGAACAGCAGGGCGGGCCGCCCATCGACGGTGACGGTCGTGTCGCGGATGGCAATGCGCTCGACGACGGCCAGACCTTGCGGATTTGCCGGTCGCACCGCCAGTGCCAGAGCGACGGGCACGGGACTGTGGTTGGCAACCTCGACCACCACCAGGTCCTCCTGGGCCCGGATAGCGTACACGTGCTGGATAGCATCGCCGCCGGGTATCCGCATGGCCGTCTCGATGACGGGAGTTCCCGCCACCAGCCGTTGCCTGATACCAGATTCCCGCGACGGAAGATGCCAGCGGTCGTCGCCGCCGATCCACCAGTCCAGGGACCAGCCGGCGGCCCACGGCGTGACCAGTCCGCACGGATCGACGACGGCCCGGTGAGGCGAGCCCACATTGCCGACCGCGGTGGTCCAAGGGCGTGGCCACTGGGGCCACAGCCAGTCGTCGGCGAGCTGCGCCGCGGCTCGGGCGCGCGCCGCTCGGGTACGAACGCCCATCGCTAGCGGGGTGCCTGCGAACTTGACGCCGGAAACT
>CAXMLU010000428.1:0-11230 GCA_964194255.1 uncultured bacterium | reverse complement strand
CCCAAGAGGTGGCCGTGCCGCCCATCGCCGACGGGCGGGCCGAGGGTGCGACCGTGACCGTGCGGGTGCTGCTCGCCCCGCAGGCTGGGTCCCGGGTTCGCCTGACCGTGTTGGCCCTCCGAGAGGTCAAGGCCGTCAACTACTTCAGCAAGGTTCCCCAGATCCTCCCCGTCAGCGTGGCCGAACTGGGCATTCCCGGCGTCACCGCCCCCGCCCCTCAGACCACCCTCGACAGCACCTGCCGCACGGGATTGCTCCAGGTGGACGGCCACCCCGTCGGCCTGCGGATCACGGGCCCGGTCGCCGACGCCGTCGCCCGCCAGCCGCTGTCGGTCGCGCTCTGTGACCCCGGCTCCTTGACGCTCGGGGCGGGATCGCATGACCTGCTGGCCACGCCCGGCCGCACCACCGGGATCGACCTGGACCGCCTGATCCTCAGCTCTGCTCCGGCCCCCACCGCTCCCGCTCCCGCCGCCAGCCCCACTAGCCCGGCCCCCGCCATTCGCACCCTCAGCCAGGGCCGAACCCACCTCCGGCTCCAGGTGGCGCGCTCCTCGTCGTCGTTCTGGTTGGTGCTGGGTGAGAGTCGCAACAGCGGGTGGACGGCAACCATCGCCGGCGGTCACGCCCTCGGCGCGTCCCGAACCGTCGACGGGTACGCCAACGGCTGGCTCGTCCGGCCCACCGACCTGGTCCCGGGGTCGGGGCCGGTGACCGTCACTCTCGACTGGACCCCTCAACACAAGGTGTGGATCGCCCTGGGCCTCTCCGCGCTCGGCATCATCCTGTGTCTGGCTCTGCTCGTGCTTACTCGCGGTCCCGTCCAGGATGCCGCGCACGACGACCACGCGCAGCTAGCAGCACCGTGGTCGGCGGCCGGGCCACTGCTCAGCCGCCGGGCGCGGGTAGTCACCGTGCTGATCTCCGGTTTGGCGGCCGCCGGCGTCATCGCACCCGTCGCCGGTCTGCTCGTCGGGCTGGTCGTGGCCATCGCCCTTTGGCGACCGGGGGGTCGCGCTCTTCTCTCCCTTGGTACGGCCGCGGCCATCGGTGTCAGTGCCCTTTACGTTCTCGAGCTCCAGATCCGCTACCGCTTCCCGTCCAAGCTGGATTGGCCTCAGCATTTCGCCAAGGTGGTGGGCCTGACGTGGATTGGTGTCGCCCTGTTCGCCGTTGACGCGGTCGTGCAGTGGCTTCGGGACCGGCAAGTAGCATCCCGGCGGGAATGACCGGCATGGAGCTGTCCATCGTGATGCCCTGCCTGGATGAGGCCGAGACCCTGGCGAGTTGTATCCGCAAGGCTCAACAATTTCTGGCGGAGAGCGGTGTGTGCGGTGAGGTGGTGGTGGCCGACAACGGCTCGACCGACGGCTCCGTACAGATCGCGCTGGAGCTTGGCGCGCGCGTCCTGTACGTAGCCGAGCGCGGCTACGGCAGCGCGTTGCGCGGCGGTATCGAAGCTGCCCTCGGCACCTTCGTGATCATGGGCGACGCCGACGACTCGTACGATTTCACCGCCCTCCAACCGTTCGTCGACCAGTTGAGATCGGGATACGACCTGGTCATGGGTAACCGGTTCGCCGGTGGGATCGAACCTCACGCCATGCCGGTGCTGCACCGTTACGTGGGCAACCCGCTGTTGTCCGGCATCGGCCGGCTGTTCTTCAAGAGCCCGGCCCGCGACTTCCACTGTGGGCTACGCGGCTTCCGCCGAGACGCCGTGCTCGGTCTCGACCTGCGCAGCACCGGTATGGAGTTCGCCAGCGAGCTGGTCGTCAAGGCCTCGCTCGAACACCTCCGGGTCACGGAAGTACCGACCGTGCTCTCGGTTGACGGCCGCGGTCGGCGCCCGCACCTGCGAACGTGGCGGGACGGCTGGCGCCACTTGCGGTTCCTGATGCTCTACAGCCCGCGGTGGTTGTTCCTGTATCCGGGGTTAGTTCTCCTCGCGGTAGGCGGCGTGATCGTGTCGGTCCTCGCGTTCGGGCCGGTACGGGTTGGGGCCGTGCGCTTCGACGTGGACACCATGCTGGTGGCATCGGCGATGGTCATCATCGGCTTTCAGGCCGTGCTGTTCGGACTGTTCACCAAGGTGTTTGCCATGAGCGAAGGGTTCCTGCCGGCGGATCCGAAGATCGAGCGGGTATTCGGCCGGGTCACCCTCGAGACCGGTCTGGCCGTCGGTGCCCTCGTCGGACTCGGGGGGGCGGTCGGCTGCGCCGTGGCCATCGCCCGCTGGGGCAACGCCTCCTTTGGCGACCTGAGCCTGCCGGACACCATCCGCCTGCTTTGCCCGTCGGTCACCGCACTGGTCGTTGGGCTGCAGATCGTCCTCGGTAGCTTTTTCCTCTCCATCCTGGGCATGAGCCGCCGCTCCTAGCCCTTCTACCCGCGCTGTTCCCCTTGACGAATACTCTGAATAGAGTATTCGTTTCGGAGTGGCTCCTCGCCCCCGCACCAACCCGCTCGCTTTGGCCGTGCTCTCGACGCTCTATGAGCGGCCTATGCATCCCTACGAAGTGGCGCAAACCCAGCGCGGCCGGGCCAAGCACGAGTCGATCCGCCTCAACTACGGCTCGCTGTACGGCGTGGTCGACGGTCTCGAGGCCCGTGGTCTCATCCGGGCCCGGGAGACGGTGCGGGCTGGCCGCCGCCCCGAGCGCACGATCTACGAACTGACCGACGCCGGCGCCCGCGAGCTCATTGACTGGCTGTCCTAGATGCTGGCCACACCGACCAAGGGGTACCTGCAGTTCGAAGCGGCGCTCTCGTGCCTACCGGTGCTGCCCCCCGAGTGGTGGCCCGGACCGTGCGCAAGTTTGCGCGCCCGCCGCAGTTGATCGTCGTCGGCACCATCCAGGGCGCGACCATGGGCCTCTTCGCCCGCAACGCCCAGGCGGCCAGGGCATGTCGCGGCTCATCTTCCCGTTGTCGTTCGTGTCGAGCGCCTACGTGCCGGTGAGCACGATGCCGGGTTGGATGCAAGCCTTCGCGAACAACCAGCCGCTGACGGTCATGGTCGGCACCGTCCGCTTGCTGATCGGGGGGCACGGGGCGCGGATGCTGATCGGGCACTCGACGACCCACGAGCTCTTGCTGTCGCTGGTGTGGTGCGGGATCCTGATCGCCGTCTTCGCTCCGATCGCCGGCGCCCGCTACCGGCGCGGCTAGCGAACCGGCTCAGGCGCTGGCGCCGACCCGCCCTGCATTCTCGGATTCCCGGCGCCGGGCCCGGCCCTTGGGGGCCACCAGCCACATGTGTTCGCCGGTTGTGGTCCAGTCGGCGAGCAGGGCAATGGCCCGGCGGGAGCCGGTGACCTCGGCGTGTCGCTCGACCAGTTTCCGGAGCGCGTCGAGATGCTCGGTACCCGGCCGTTCGGCCTCGACGAGGGCGGTGTTGAGTCGCGCCGATAGGCGGGCGTTGGGGTCCCAAACCAGCGCCTCACCGCCGGTCATGCCTGCCCCGAGGTTGTAGCCGACCGGGCCCAAGATGACGACGGTGCCTCCGGTCATGTACTCGCAGGCGTGATCCCCGGCGCCCTCGACAACCGCGGTGGCGCCGGAGTTGCGGACCGCGAAGCGTTCACCCGCAGCGCCGGCGATGAAGACCGAGCCAGCCGTGGCGCCGTACAGGCAGGTATTGCCGGCGAGGACGGGCACCGGCGTAACGATGGGGTCGGTGTTCTCGGCCACCAGGCTGGAGTCGTCGGCCGGTGGGCGGACCACGATGCTGCCCCCACCCATGGCCTTGCCCACATAGTCGTTGGCCTCGCCGACCAACTCGAGGTGGGCGCCGGGGGAGAGGAAGGCGCCAAAGCTCTGGCCGGCCTCCCCGTCGAAGCGCGCGTGCACCGACCCGCGCGGCGCCTGCTCCCCCCACTCGAGGGCCACCGCCCCGCCCAGTCCGGCCCCGACCGCCCGGTCAGCGTTGGTGATGGCATACGCCAAATCGACGTGGTCGCCGTCCCATAGCGGCCGGAAGGCGTCGGCCAGGAGCCGATCACCCAAGGCGGAACGCGGCCGTTGGATCGGCACGCCGCCTACGTAGCACCGAGTGGCGCCATCGGAAGGCGGTTGCAGCAACGGCGACAGATCCATGCTGTCGGCCCGGGGGTCGCCGAGCCGTCGCTGGCGCAGGCATTCCACCCGGCCGACGGCTTCGTCCATGCTGCGAAGACCGAGCGAAGCGAGCAGGGTGCGAACCTCGGACGCCACGAACATCAGATAGGCGGCGACGCCCTGAGGCGTCCCGGCGAACTTGGCGCGGAGATGCGGTCGCTGCGTGGCGATGCCCGTCGTGCACGTGTCGCGGTGACAGGCCCGCAACATGATGCAGCCCTCGGCGATCATGGCGGCCGTTCCGAAGCTGTACTCGTCGGCGCCGAGCAGCGCCGCCATCAGGACGTCACGGCCGGTCATGAAGCCGCCGTCAACCCGAACCCGGACTCTGTCGCGCAACCCGTTGTCGATGAGGGCGGTCTGCGTGTCGGCCAGCCCGAGCTCCCAGGGCATGCCGGCGTGCTTGATGGAGGACAGGGGGGAAGCCCCCGTGCCGCCATTGCTTCCGCTGATCTGGACAACGTCGGCGAGCGCCTTGACCACTCCGGCGGCGATGGTCCCCACGCCGTCCTCGGCGACCAGCTTGACCGACACGTCGGCGAAGCCGTTCACCTGCTTCAGGTCGAAGATGAGTTGGGCCAGATCTTCGATTGAGTAGATGTCGTGGTGCGGAGGAGGCGAGATGAGGGTCACACCCGCCTGCGTGTGACGAAGCCGGGCGATCTCCTCGGAGACCTTGTATCCCGGTAGCTGGCCCCCTTCGCCGGGCTTTGATCCCTGGGCCATCTTGATCTGCAGCTCGTCGGCGAAGGCGCAGTACTCCGGCGTCACCCCGAAGCGACCGGAAGCGATCTGCTTGATCCGGCTGTTCTTGTCGCCCGTCGGGAGACCTCTCGTGCGGAATCGCGACGGGTCCTCGCCGCCTTCGCCGCAGTTTGACTTGCCTCCCACCAGATTCATGGCTTCGGCCAACGTCTCATGAGCCTCCGCGGAAAGCGAGCCGTGCGACATGGCCCCCGTGGAGAACCGTTGCACGATCGAAGACGCCGGCTCTACCTCCTCGAGCGGAACGGCTGGCCCGGCCGCCACGAATTCCAGAAGGTCGCGCAGCTCGGTGGCCGGCCGGCCGCCCACCAAGGCGGCAAACTTCTCGTACAGCGGCTGATCGCCACCCGCGATGGCCCGCTGGAGCAGATGGGCGGCAGCCATGTCCTCAATGGCCCGGGTGACCGTCGAGTCCTCCCGCTCCGAACCCTTTCCCCAACGTTCGATCGACGCCCCCTGCAGGGCGTCCACGACGGCCTTGTTGTGCGAGTGGTATTCACCGCCCCGCTTGAGGTCCCTGTAGTACCCGGGGTTGTCGAGTTCCGGTTCGGCATCGGACACCGCCTCGCCGGCGGCCGGCCAGACGGCGCGGCTGTGGACGGCCAGCACGTCGGCGCCCAGATCGGCCCACCCGATGCCCCCAACGGTGTTGGGCACACCCGCGAAACACAGGTCGACGACCTCGGGGCCAAGTCCGACCACCTCAAAGATCTGGGCGCCCCGGTACGAGTCCACCGTCGAGATCCCCATCTTGGACATGACCTTCAACACGCCATCCTCGGCGGCCGCTTGGAAGCGCTCTTGGGCCTCCGGCGACAACACATCGGAATCCTCGGAGGCGTCCGCATCGGCGGCGACGGTTTGGAGGGCGAGCCGAGGACAAATGGCATCGACGCCGAAGCCGAGCAGGCAGGCCACGTGGTGGACGTCGCGCACGTCATCGCCCGCAATCACCAGGCTGGCCCGGTCTCGGAGACCGGCGCGCATGAGCGCGTGGTGGACGGCACCGACGGCGAGCAGGGAGGGGATGGGCGCCCGCTCCGCCGTCACCGCCGCATGGTCGATCACCAGCACTGCCGCGCCCGACCCGACCAGGTACTCGGCCGCTGACGACAACCGCTGCAATGTTTCCCGCAACCCGTCCGGGCCCGCGGAGACGGGGAAGGTGGCGTCCAGCGATCCGGTCTCCCACGGCACACTGCCGGGCTCGAGGAGCTGCTCGATCGCGGACGGATAGACGAAGAACGTATCGAGTTCGACTAGCTGCGACGCCTCCGCACTTTCCCCGAGCAACGGGCCGCGAGGACCGAGCAGCGTGCGCAGGCTGATAACCAGCCGCTCGCGCAAATGGTCGATCGGCGGGTTGGTCACCTGGGCGAAGCGTTGCCTCAGGAAGTGATGTACCGGCCTCGGTCGTCCGGCCAGGTTGGCGAGAGGGGCATCGTCACCCATAGAGAACACGGGTTCCTTGGCATCCGTGGCCATGGGTTTGATCACCATGCGCAGCTCTTCCAGCGTGTAGCCGTGGGCGGCCTGCTGTCGCGCCAGCGCGACCGCGTCCGGGGTCTCCTCCACCGGCTTGCCGGTTGACATCCGCTGCAGTCCTTCATCCGCCCACTGGGCATAAGGCCCGGCCGCGGCCACCCGCTCCTTGCACTGCGGGTCGAGCAGCACGCCGCGGCTCGGGTCGACGAAGAGCATCTGGCCGGGGCCGAGCCGGCCCCTCGTCACCGCCCCGTGGCCGTGCACATTCACGGCGCCCGCCTCGGAACAGCAAGCCACCAGGCCGTCCTCGCAGATGGCGTAGCGCAGGGGGCGCAGACCGTTGCGATCCAGGGCGGCACCCACCCCGAGGCCGTCGGTGAAGATCAGCCCGGCCGGGCCGTCCCACGGCTCGACCAGACAAGCGTGATAGCGGTAGAAGCCGTTGAGCTCGGGATCAAGGTTCCGTGCCCCCTCCCACGCTTCGGGGACGAGCATGGCCACCGCGTGGCGGATGTCCCGGCCGCCGCGCACCAGCAGCTCCACGGCGGAGTCCAGCTTTCCCGAATCGGACGTTTCGTCGTCCAGCACGGGACGGAACAGTTCCTCTTCGCCGAGGCCGGCCTCCTCCGTGCCGAGGGTGGCGCGGGCCCGCATGCGGGCGATGTTGCCGTCGATGGCGTTGATCTCACCGTTGTGACACAGCATCCGGAAGGGCTGCGCCCGCTCCCATGTGGGCAGCGTGTTCGTGGAGAAGCGCTGATGGAATACCACGAACGACGCCTCGAAGCGATCGTCGGCCAGGTCGGTATAGAAGCGACCGAGCAGGTCGGCGGCCACCAAACCCTTGTACACGACGGTGCGGAACGAGCAGCTGGCCACGTACACGCCTTCGGCGCGGGCGGCCACCAGGCGCCGGCGGAGGCGGTAGGCCTGGCGCTCGTGACCGTTGGCGGAGGTCGATGACAGCACGCCCTGCATCAGTTGGGGCCGGCTGGCCCGGGCCAGATCGCCCAGCTGCTCGTCGTCGGTGACCGGCTCCCGCCACCCCTCGACGGTCAGGCCTTCGTCGCGGGCGGCCGCCTCGATGAGCGCCCGCGGGTCAGGGCCGCGCACGAACAACGAGACCACACCGCGGTCACTGCCGAAGAGGGACAAAGGGATGGGTACGAGCACACCGGATCCGTCCCCCGACCGGGCGTCGGCGGCCAGAGCTCCGCGGTGCGTGACACAGGCCAGGCCTTCGAGGCCGGCCTCCACCACGGTGCGCGTCGACCGCCCTTGGGCGTCAGCAACGAATCCGATGCCACAGGCATCACGTTCGGCTTTCATCGGGGCTGCTACCTCGTTCTCGGTCGCTCGTTTTAGGGCGACCGGGGCGCTTCCTCAGTGAAGGAGGCGCCATTGCCCATTTGCCCCGGTCCTGGCTTGTGTGCAGAGCGTAGCGCAGGGGTGCGCATGGGAGTACGACCCAATCCGACGCGGTTGTTCGCCCGTACACTCCTCCATAGTGCCGGCGCCTCCCGACGATGCTCTCTTGGCCGGATTGGCCACCGGCGATCCGGAGGCAGCGACTGCGTTCATCCGAAGGTACCAACGTCGGGTTTACGGTCTGGCGTACTCCATCCTGGGCGACGCGGTGGCGGCCGAGGACGTGGCCCAAGAAGCCTTCCTCCGGGCGTGGCGGCACGCGCCCAACTACGACGCCAGACGGGCGTCGATCGCCACCTGGCTGTTGACCATCACCCGCAATCTGGCCGTGGATGTGCTGCGGCTGCGACGGTCACAACCGGTCGACCCCCAGATCCTCATCGACCTTGACGCCGCCGCGGTGGGGTCATGGTCATCGCCGGGCGCGGCCGTCGAGGCCAACGACGACGCCGCCCGGCTGCGCCGCGCCCTCCTCCAACTGCCGATCGAGCAGCGGCGGGCCGTCGTGCTGGCGGGCATCGGGGGGCGCACCGCCAAGGAGATCAGCGAGACCGAAGGGATACCCCTCGGTACGGCTAAGACCCGGATACGAGCCGCCATGCTGAAGCTCCGGGACCTGCTGGGCGCGGGGGTCGAGGAATGAGCGAAACCGCCATGAGCTGCACTGAAGTGGAAGAACTGACCGCCGAACTGGCCCTCGGCATCGTGTCCGGGGCCGAGCGGGCCAGCGCCCTCGAACATCTCTCGGGCTGCGCGGCCTGCCGGACCAAGGTGGAGGAGCTGGCCGAAGTGGCTGACTCCATCCTCCTCGTCGGTCCGGAACGCGAGCCGCCGGCAGGCTTCGAGACCCGCGTCCTCGACGGCATGGGACGAAGCCCGGCCGAGACCGCGCCCCAGCATCGCTCCCGTCGCTGGCTGTCCGTCGCTGCCGCGGTAGTGGTCGTGGCCGGCCTGGGTGGCGCCGCGGCCGGCCGGCGGTCGGCGCCGAAGGAGAGCGCGCTGACGAAGCAGTACGTGGGGGCCCTGCACGTTATGGGCGGCTCTGCCCTCGAAGCGGCCAAGCTGCACGCCACCTCTGGCCTTGATGCGGGCGAGGTGTTTGCGTACCAGGGCCGCCCGTCATGGCTGTTCGTGACCGTGAGGGACACCGCCGCTTCCGGTGACTACGCCGTCGAGCTCGTTCTGCAGGGCAGCCGGCCGGTGACGGTCGGGCACTTGGTGGTCTCTGGCAATCAAGGCTCGCTCGGCACCACCGTCGACGTGGATCTCACCCGACTCCAGACCATCCATGTGCTCGATTCCGCCGGGACCGTTCGTTACCAGGCCAGCTTTACGTCCTGGTTACCCCACTGGTCCCCGCCCAAGTAGGGGCTCCTGCGCCGGCGGGGTAAGGGCCCCCCTTCGGCGAGGAGGCCGGGTTGGGGCGCGCGGCCGGGGCATGTCATTGGCGGGCGCGCTCGGCCCGCACCTCGGCCAGGACTTCGTCGGTGTGCTCACCGGGACGCGGGACCGGCCCATGCGGCCGGCCGTCGCGCGGGGTCGCACCGAAGTCGACGGGAGTCGCCACCGAACGAGCCGCCCGGCCCTCCACGTCGAGCAGGCCCTCGACGGCGACGAACGCCCCCGCCGCCTCCGCTTGGGGATCGGCGACCACCTCGGCGGTGGTCTGCACGGGCGCCCACCACACGCCCTCGGCGTCGAAGCGGGCGGCCCAGTGCTCCAGCGGCTGTTCGGCGAAGGCCCGGTCGAGCTGTGCGATCAGTTCCGTAGCCTGCCGGCGGCGATCCGCCGCCGACGCAAACCTGGGATCGTCGGACCACTCGGGATGTCCGCAGGCCCGGGCGGTGGAGGGCCAGTGCCGGTCCGCCTCCAGCCCAAGCAGCCAGAACCATCGCCCGTCGGCGGGCCGGTACGGGTTCATCATCGGGTTGATGGTGGCGCCGCGGCGCTCGGGCGGCGCCAGCTTTCCGAAGTGCTGATAGATAGCGGTGTCCCAGCCGATCGCGTACACACCAACGCGTAACAGCGAGGTCTCCACCACCTGGCCCCGGCCGGTCCGCTCGCGAGCCAGCAGGGCGGCACAGATACCGCCCGCCGCGGCCAGACCGGTCGTGTGGTCGCCCATACCGCCGCGCATGAGGGGGATGTCCGCGCCCTCAGGGGTCATGGACGCGGCCAGGCCGCTCCGAGCCCAGAACGAGCTCACGTCATAGGCAGCCCGGTCGCGCTCCTCGCCCTGACGGCCGTAGCCGGTGACATAGCAGGTGACCAATCGGGAATGGCGGGCGCCGAGCTGATCGGGCCCGAGCCCGAGCCGGTCGAGCGAGCCGATGCGGTAATTACTCAAAAAGACGTCGGCCGTCGCCAGCAGCGCCTCGAGATCGTCCCGGCCGGAGTTGGTGGCCAGGTCGAAGATCACCGACCGTTTGCCCCGGTTGTCGAGGTCGAAGGGAGGTGACCCGGGCGCCTTCAGTCCGGCCAGCGAGGCGAACAGGCGGCGAAAAGGGTCCCCGCCGGGCGGCTCGACCTTGATCACGTCCGCCCCCCAGTCGGCCAAGATGCCGCCGGCGGCCGGACCGGCCACCCACAGCCCCATCTCGACCACCCGAACCCCCTCCAGCGGTCCGCCCACGGTTAGATCTCAGGCCAGCGGCGGGTCCCGGCCGGGCGGCGGCGGCGTTCGGGGAGGGCCCACGCCCGCCGCCACGAGGCACCCAGGGGACCGGTGGGATCGGGGGTCTGGCCGGTGGCGGCGCGGAGACGGGCCGCCCACCAGCCCGAGGTCTGCTCGTCGGCGAGGACGGAGACGGCCCGCTCGACCCGGACGGCCAGTTCCCGAGCGTCTTCTCCCTCGGTGGCGACGAGGGGCGCACCGAAGGTGACATGGGTCGAGGCCGGCCGGATCTTTCCTTTTCCCTTGCGCAGGATGCGCCGTGTCCCCTCGAGGTGAACAGGCACGACCGGAACGCCGCACCGCACGCTCAAGTACGCGGCTCCGGCGCGGTGGGGCTGGCCCCAGCCGTCGGGGCTTCGGCCCCCCTCCGGGAAGATGATGAGGCTCCACCCCTCATCGAGGAGCGATGCGGCCAGATCGGCGGAGCGACGGTTGACGCGTACGCGCTCAATCGGGATGGCGTTGATGAGGAACGCCCACAGCGTGCCCTTCCAGCGCTTGTCGAAGAAGTAGTCGGCGCCAGCGGCCACGACTGTGCGATGGCGGAAGCGGGTCGGCAGGGTGGTGAGCAGCAGCGGCGTGTCGACGTGGCTGGCGTGGTTGGCGGCGAAGATCAGCGGACCGCGGAGATGCTCGATGCGATCGAGGCCGTCGATCGTCGGCGCAGCCACGACGCGCATGAGGGGGCGGGTCACGTTGTCGAGCACCACGGCTCTGGCGATCCGGCTCGGATAGCGGCGGGGCCCTGCGGGGTCGAAA
>CAXMLU010000427.1:0-6792 GCA_964194255.1 uncultured bacterium | reverse complement strand
AAGATCGAGATGCACTTCCTTCCTGACGTCTACGTGCCCTGCGAGGTGTGCAAGGGGGCCCGATACAACCGGGACACGCTGGACATCGCCTTCAAGGGCAAGAACATCGCCGAGGTGCTCGACCTCTCCTGCGAAGAAGCGCTCGAGTTCTTTGCCAATCAGCCGGTCATCGCCCGCCACATGCAGACGATCGTCGACGTCGGCCTGGGATACGTGCGATTGGGACAACCGGCGCCTACGCTAAGTGGTGGTGAGGCACAGCGGGTCAAGCTGGCGAGCGAACTGTCGAAGAGATCCACGGGACACACCATGTACCTCCTTGACGAGCCGACGACCGGCCTTCATTTCGAAGACATCCGCAAATTGCTCAACGTCCTCGGGCGGTTGGTCGATCAGGGGAACACGATATTGGTCATCGAGCACAATCTGGATGTGATCAAGACGGCAGACTGGATCATCGATCTGGGCCCCGAAGGCGGCGACGGCGGGGGAGCCGTGGTGGTCGAAGGCACCCCCGAGAAGGTCGCGAAGACGCCTGAGAGCCACACCGGACGGTTCCTGGCCCCGCTGCTGGAGAGGTAGGGCCCAGTGAGACGCCTGGCCAGGGCGTGGCTTTACCTTGGCACCGCCGCCGTGGTGTTGGGCCTGGGGCGAGTGCACGCCCAGTACATCGGTCACTACGTCTTTCACTCTTCGTTCCGCTTCCAATGGTCGCTGGGCTACATCCTGTTGCTCTGCCTCGCCGCCTACGGCCTGGGGCTGCCCGATCTGGTCCGGAATGCTTCGGGGGCATTGGCGGCGGCGTTGGTCGCCACGGTCGCCGCCACGCTGGGCATCTCCGTCGCCCAGCTGGTGATGGGATCCGCGGTTCTGCCGCGCTTCGTGCTCTTCGGGTCGGTGGGATTGCTCGTGCCCGGATATGCGCTGTGTGCCTTCATAGCTGCCCATGGCCGTCGACGGGCCCGGAGCCGGGACCGGGTGGTGGCGGTCATCGGGCCCGAGGAAGCGGCGGCATTGGCCGTCGAACTGGCTCGTGCGCCCGAGAGGGGCGCTTCGCTGGTCGAGGTGGTCACTGTCGCCGAAGCCTGCATCACTGAGGACGGGCGGCGACCGCTCGTCAGCCTCGTGGAACAGGTGGGTGCCAGCATGCTGGTACTCGATCGCGCCGGCCAAGCGGACGAAAGCGTCGTCGAGCAGGCGGCCGAGCTCCACGAGTCGGGCGCCGTGCGAGTCCGCACATTGGCGTTGTTCTATGACGAGTGGCTCGGGAAGCTGCCTGTGTCCGAGCTAGAGCGGATCTCGCTCATGTTCGACATCAGCGAGCTGCACGAAGCCCGGTACGGCCGCATGAAGCGTCTTGCCGATGTCTGCGGCGCCGTGGTGGGCACCCTGGTGCTTGTCGTCCTGCTGCCCTTCGTGCTCATCGGCAATCTGCTCGCAAATCGCGGACCGCTGTTCTACCGGCAACCTCGGTGCGGGAAAAACGGCGTTGAGTTCCAGATCGTGAAGCTCCGCACCATGCGGCCGGGCGAAGACTCCAGTTGGACCGAAGAAGCGGACGAGCGGGTGACGCCGTTCGGCGCTTGGCTGCGGCGCGCCCACCTCGATGAACTTCCCCAAGTATGGAATGTGCTGCGAGGCGACCTCTCCTGCATTGGTCCACGTCCCGAGCAGCCGCACTACGTCGCCGAGCTCTCGGCCAAGATCCCTTTCTACCAGCTTCGTCACTTGGTGCGGCCAGGTCTGACCGGGTGGGCGCAAGTGAGCTACAGCTACGGGTCGTCAGAGTTCGATGCGCTGGAGAAGCTGCAGTATGAGTTCTATTACCTCCGGCATCAAGGCTTGGCCCTGGACGCCAGGATTATCGGTCGGACGCTGCGCAGCGTGATGCGCCTCGGCGGACGTTAGGGACAGATCACGGCCAAATCACGGCCAGATCACGGCCAGACACCGTTGGGTGGGGCAGGATAAGGACGTGGTCGACTTCTCCGGTGTGGCGATCCGATGCGTCCAATAGAGCCCGCTGGAGCTGACGAAGAAGACGGATCCAACGGGTTGGTGCCCCCAAGACCGGCGTCTGAGGTGACGAGCGGACGGCTCTTGCGTAACACGCTCCTCAACGGCGTGGCCAACGTCACCGGCGCGGCGGTGACCTTGCTGTTGACGCCATTTCTTCTTCGTCGCCTCGGAGCCGAGCAGTATGGAATTTGGCTCCTCGCGCTGAGCCTGACGTTCTCCAGCGGCTATCTCGCCCTTGCCGATCTGGGGCTCCCCGAGGCTGCCGTCAGGTTCATCGCCGAGGCCAGGGCGATTGGATCGGTTGACACGATCAACGAGATCGCGTCGACGGCAACGTGCATCTTTGCCATTGCCGGCATCGTCGGGGGCGCGTTGATCGCACTCCTCTCACCTCTCCTCGTGCGACTGTTCGATATCACGGGACGTCTGTCAGGTCCGGCACACGTCGTCTTCCTCCTCATGGGACTGGAAGTTGCTATCGACCTCCCAGCGGCCGGACTGCTTGCCGTCATAGAAGGGGCGCAGCGGTACTCGTGGCTGCGTGCCATCGACATCGGAGGTCGAGTCGTCTGGGCCATCCTCGTCGTCGCTGTTGTTGTCGACCACCACGGGGTGGAAGCGCTGGCCATTACCTCGGTAGCAATCACGGCAGTCGGGGCCGTGGCTTCCTTCTTTGCCGCCCACCGTTGCCAACCCGGTCTGCGCATCCGTCCGCGCTTGGTCAAGCGGGCCACTCTACGGCGGACGTCGTCGTACGGCTCGGTGCTCGCCGGCCTGCGTGTCCTCTCCATCCTTTACACACAGATGGATCGGGTAATCATCGGTATCGCACTCGCGACTGCGGCTGTCGCCAGTTACGAAGTCGCGTTCCGGATCCAGTCGGTCACGACCCTCGCGCTCGCGGTTGGTTCATCGGCGGTGTTACCGGCAGCGGCCTACAATTCGGCGCGCGGTGACACGGACAAGCAGCGTGAGCTCTTCCTCCGAGGTACGAAGTACGCGATAGCGCTCGTTCTTCCGGTGTCGCTCGCCGCCTTTATCTACGCACGACCGTTGATCGTCGCATGGGTGGGACCGCGGTACGCATTCATGGCGGGGGCGGCTCGGCTCTTCCTGATCTTCCCTGTTTGTGGATCGGTGTACCACGTCGGCGTCCAGATGCTCATCGGATTGGGCCAGGTTCGGCGGGTGTTCTTTCTCCAGCTCATTTCCGTGATCGTGAATCTTGTGTTGTCGATTGTCCTCGTCACCCGACTGGGGATTTCGGGCGTGATCTGGGGCACCGTGATCGGAGGCACTCTGGTTTGGTTGCCCTACGTGAAACTGTTGTTGTCAACTTTCGACGTCGACTTGTCAGCTTGGTTTCGCCGCATCGTGCTTCCCAACATCCCTGGCGCCGCAGTGCAGGTGATAGTGGGGTTGTTGACCCTCCATTGGGTCGAGCAGTTCCACCAGTTCTGGGAATTGCTGCTCGTGTGTGGGGCTAGTTGCCTCGTGAGCGGACTCGTCTTCGGCGCCTTCGGGCTCGACCGAGAAGAGCGGCGGCACGTCGTCACGCGCGCCTGGATGGGCTAGTTGGTCAGCAGTCGAACACCCGCCGGCCCAAGGGTTGAGGTATGGCGCACGAGCGACAGTGGTTGTGGGAATCTGTCCCAGCCGACCGGTGCGCGACACTGTACGGGTGCGTTACGACACCACAACCTGAACCAGGGAGTCCAGACACATGTGCCACGACGTGGGTCTCACGTTTATCGCGGAGGTGCTGGCCGCCGATGAGGTTACGGGTCGCAGCATCCTCGAGGTCGGCTCGCAGAATGTCAACGGGTCGCCCCGTTCAGTGTTGGAGCCGCTGGGACCGGTTTCGTACATCGGCGTCGATCTTCAACCTGGTCCTGGGGTGGACGAGTGCGTCGACGCCGACCGGCTCCTCGAGCGTTTCGGACCTGACGCCTTCGACATCGTGGTGTCGACGGAGATGCTTGAGCATGTGAAGGACTGGCAAAGCGTGATCACTAACCTGAAGGCTGTCACCAAGCCTTCGGGACTTCTGCTCATCACGACTCGGTCGAAGGGCTACCCGTACCACGCCTACCCACATGACTTCTGGCGATACGAGCTGAGTGACATGCGGCGCATCTTCGGCGACATGGAGATCGAGAGCCTTGTGGGCGATCCCGCGGCACCCGGGGTTTTCCTCCGCGCCCGAAAGCCCGCCGAATTCCGTGAGGTCGACACGAGCCAGATTCGGCTCTATTCAATGGCGGCGGAGGGGCGGCGGCGGCAGGTGGTTAAATCCCTGGCCCGAGTGACGCCTAGATGGGCGGAGGCGTGGGCAAAGCAACTGCGACGTCGCATCTTGAACCGGTGGTGAGGCTGAACTACGAGATGTCGCGAGAGGCCGTAGCTTTGGCATCGCTTCGCTGGCCCTCAGGTTCGCTTGTCGTCGGTCTCTGAGGATTGGATGGGGCCGGAGGCGTCTTCGCCGAACAGCCGGCGCGATTCAAGAGCAGTAAGTAACTGCATGTAGGTGTTCCGTCCCATGCGGACGAAGCGTCGAGGGAGAAGCCGGACGACGTGTCGCCCTATCGACGAGTCCCAGCGGTGGTCGTAGTCCATGAGGCTTGTGTCCACTCCGCCAGTAACCTCGTCTCGAGACTCCGATCGTTCTCGCCGGATTCTGAGGCCCGCCCATGAGGGTGCAGTAAGCATGTAGTCGACCGACGCGGCCAAGTGCGGATGCTTTGGCGGCGCCTGGGACCGTGGAGTGAGGCGGTGCAGATCGGACGACAGCTGATTCAAGAACCGTGCGGTGCTGTATGGGCTGGGATTACCGAAGTCCTTCATGAAGGAGGCGTGAAGGTCCTCCACGACGATCCAGCCTCCGTCACGGACCAATTCGACGCCGTGAAGCAACGTTGAGATCTGCTGGCGGTTGGTATGACCGCCGTCGTCGACGAGGAGGTCGACCGTCTTGGGGAAGGAGCGCTGGAGGCTGTCCCATGAGGCCCGGCTTCCCGTGTCGAGGATGATGACCTCGAAGCCCTCCTCTCGCATGGCGACGGCACCTTCGTTCAGGTCGATCCCGACGATGCGGGCGGCTGGGCCAAGCAGCGTTCGCCAGGTCTGCAGACTCCCGCCGTTGGCGATCCCAACTTCGACAACGGTGGGCTGGCGGGGGAGGGTTTCGAGGACGAGGTCGTACAGTGCTCCATAGTGTCGGTACTTCGACGTGAACCGGCGCGACATCGCCATTGCGTCCTCGTACTTCATCGCTCACCCCTGTGCGTCTTGTCGGCTGGTCCGCTCTCGTGTCCTAGCAAGTTCGGCTGTCGATCTCGTGAACGAGTGTGCGGCCCGCACGGAGCCGCATCTGCGCGTAGTCGTCTTGGAGCTGCTGGTTCTCGCGCGACAGGTCTCTCTCGCTGGCGGAGAGGAGTTTGTCAATCAGTGCAAGGAGATCAGGGATCGACCGAACTCGTCGACCCATGAGAGCGGGTGACCAATCCAGGGGCTCGCCGGAGTCGAACTGCACGATGCCACCGGCGACGGCCATGATGTCTGCGGTACGCGGATAGAGGGCGGCGTGGGTGCTCTTCGAGCCGAGGTCCAACGAAACCCGGCAGCGCCGGTAGTCGGACATACGAGCTCTCCGCCGGAAGGTGGTACGACGAGCGTCGAAGCCGAGTCGTCGCCAATCGGAGCCACGGAGCTCCACCCGGCCGGGAAACGCGGCGACAACGTCCTTCAACAGGAGATAGCGGACACGGTTGCGGACAGCCCACAGCATTGTCAGAAACGGCGCCGCCGGGCTCTCTGATGGTGACCGGAGCAGCTCGTCTGCACCGACGAGGGTGAGGTCACCCTGCGTTACCTGGCCGGCGAGGCCCCAGGCCAGATCGGAATACCGCTTCGTCCGGTCTGGAGCGATGCCCGCGTCGGTGAAGCATGAGTCCGAGATATCGACCTCGCCGGTGTACGCCACCGCCGCTCTGTAGTGCTGCGGCGGCCGCTCAGGCGCCGCAAACGCATAGGGAACGCAAATAAGATCGACGTCCGTGCCGACGAGCTCCGGGGCGACCTCGGGGAAGAAACAAACGCTGGTCTCTGGCACATCCCTTTCGTGGTCATCCTGCTGGGCGGTGTAGGCCAGGATCTCGTCGGATCCGTTCCACCAGAGCCGGAAAACGTGGGTTTGACCGCCGCTCCGAAGCGCTCTGTCCAGCGCGCGGGATCGCTTGGCATCGCTCGCGAGAATCGCCACGGCCCGCTCCGTCAGCCGTCTGGATGGGAGCCGGCTGTGCCTTCGCTCGAGGTTGAGCGGCGGTTGCCCTGAATGGGCCAACGCGTCGCGGATGGTGCGGACGATGTCGTCGACTTCGGGCCGCCAGTGTGGCAACACCAGCAGGCGGAGCGAGGAGGAGGTGGCGGGAGTGCTCACGGCGATCGCCGAGCCGGCGGCGCGGGCGGGTCGCCGAGCACAAGACGGTCGACGTCCGAATGGCTCCCACTCCCGTCCTCGAGTCCGTGGAGTGACCGGTGGCGGAGGAGGAGGTCAAAGGCGGAGGAGGGCATGTACTGGAACTGGACCACGAACCGCTCGCGTGAGTCTTGGCCGAGGCGGCTGCCGTAGTGAAAACAGCTGCTGGTGTCGACAAGCGTGATCGCTCCGGATGGGCCCGTGAACACTCGAATCTCGTCGTCCGTGACCAAAGGCCGCATCCGCTCATCTGGCACGCGGAAAGCCGCCCCGCCGTACCGGTATCGTAGGTATCT
>CAXMLU010000426.1:0-6129 GCA_964194255.1 uncultured bacterium | reverse complement strand
GGCGGGGACACGGATCGCCGCCTCCCTTCCCGACGCCATCTACGTGCAAGCTGACATCGCCGATGAAGAGCAGGGGAAAAGGGTTGTCGATGCGGCGTTGGAGCGGTGGGGTCACCTTGATCTGCTCGTGAACAATGCCGGCACCACGGAGGTGATCCCGCACGCCGACCTGGATGCCGCCGACCTCGACGTCTGGCAGCGCATCTTCGGCGTCAACGTGTTCGGCACCTGGCTGATCAGCCGGGCCGCCGTTCCTGCCTTGCGATCATCGAGGGGCTCGATTATCAACATCACGTCGGTCGCGGGCAACCGGCCGACCGGGAGCTCGATCCCCTACGCCGCCTCCAAGGCTGCTCTCAACCATCTGACCCGGCTCCTGGCCAAGGCGCTGGGGCCGGACGTCCGCGTGAACGCCATCGCGCCGGGGCTGATCGACACGCCGTGGACGGCGGACTGGGACGCGGCCCGGGCCACCGTCGAAAAGCTCGCTCCCCTGCGCCGATCGGGCCGGCCCGATGACATCACCGAGATCGCCGTGGCCCTGGCCGTGGCCTCCTACATCACCGGTGAAGTCGTGATGGTGGACGGCGGCCTGAACCTCAGTCCGTAGGCGGGCTAGCTAGCGATACGGCCCGCCCCCCACCGATTGGGGCCCCGCCGAGCGGAGGAGGCCGCCCCACCGCTGGGATAGGGGCCCCGGCCGGGTTAACTAGCCCTGGCTTTGCCGAACTGGGCGAAGACGGCCAGCTGGGCGGTGAGTATCGACGTTGCCTCACGGGTGGTGATGCACTCCGGACCCTGTTCGGCGACGGCCAGGATCAGCCGGCTCGTCAGACCCGTGCCAACAATGGGAGCCAAGTCGTCGATGGCCTTGCGCAACTCCTCCAGGGTGCGAGGTATCGGCGGCGTACCCGAACTCATCATCAATACTCGTCGGCACCCAAACGCTGGTCCTGAGCGAAATCGCCGGTAGATTCGCCGGCATGGGCATGCCAACCGACGTCGGCATCATCGATCTCATGATGGGTATACGAGCTGGGGCGGCGGCCGAGGCCCAATACGACTTCATGAAGAAGGGATTGCATGACGAGGGATCGGCGTCCATGCGCTTTCCGGCTGAATACATGTTCAAAGACGTCCCTCATCTGGGCGAGGACCCGCCCCAGGGCGCCGATCTCCTCCTCCCCCACATGGATCGACATGGCGTCGAGAAGGCCATGATCGGGGTCGGACCGTCCGTCGAAGTCGCCCAGCAGGCACTCCGCGATCACCCTGACCGGTTCATCGCCTCCTACGAGATCAACCCCAATAAGGGGATGGACGCCGTCCGTATGGTCGTACGCATGTACGAGGAGTGGGGCATCAAGGCCATCACCGTTTTCCCCGCGGGCTATCTTCCCCAGGTACCGGTCAACGACAAGAAGATGTATCCGTTCTACGCCAAGTGCATCGAGCTGGACATCCCCGCCGTGGTCAACGCCGGAATTGCCGGACCTCGCTTTCCCTCGGCGTGCCAGGACGTGATGCTCTTCGACGAGGTCTGTTACGACTTTCCCGAGCTGCGCATCGTTATGCGTCACGGCGCCGAGCCGTGGGAAGAGCTGGCCGTGAAGCTCATGCTCAAGTGGCCCGGGCTCTACTACATGACCTCGGCGTTTGCTCCCAAGTACTACCCCAAGGCCATTGTGGACTATGCCAACACTCGAGGGGCGGACAAGGTGATGTACGCCGGCTACTTCCCGATGGGCCTCTCCCTCGATCGCATCTTCGCCGAGCTCCCCGGCGTGCCCTTCAAGGACGAGGTGTGGCCGAAGTTTCTGCGCCACAACGCGGTCCGCTTGTTCAGGCTGTGACGTCGGAGGTCGATCACCGATAGTCAAGGCCGGTGAAACGGCCCAGCTTCTCGAAGCTGTGTTCGGCCGAGATCTTGCGGATCGTCCCCGAGCGGGAGCGCATGACCAGCGAATCGGTGACGGCTCCGTCGGTCGTGTACGACACACCGTGAAGTAGGGCGCCCGTCGTGACTCCGGTGGCGGCCACGAAGACATCCTGGCCCGAGACCAGGTCGTCCGCACTGAGCACGCGGTCGACGTCGTAACCGTCGCTGACCAACCGCTCTCGCTCCTCGGGATTTCTCGGCCAGAGGCGCGCCTGCATACCCCCGCCGAGACACTTCAGCGCGGCGGCCGCGATCACGCCTTCCGGCGTGCCGCCGATTCCCATGACGAGGTCCACGCCGCTGTCTCGACGGGCGGCCGCGATCGCCGGCGCGGTGTCCCCGTGCGGGATCAGGTGGACCCTTGCGCCGGCCTGCCGCAGCTCCTCGATGAGATCCTGGTGGCGCTCGCGGTCGAGAACAACCACGGAAATGTCCCGGGCACTCTTGCCTTTGGCCTGGGCGACGCGGCGCACGTTCTCGGACGGCGACGCATCGATATCGATGACTGCGGCGGCCTCCGGTCCGACCACGATCTTGTCCATGTACACCGCTGCACCGGGGAAGAACATGGTGCCCCGCTCAGCCACGGCAATGACGGAGATGGCATTCGGCTGACCGAGGGCGGTGAGCTCCGTTCCCTCCAGAGGATCGACGGCCACATCCACCGGAGAGCCCGTCCCGTTGCCCACCGACTCCCCGTTGAAGAGCATGGGCGCCTCATCCTTCTCCCCTTCGCCGATCACGACCACACCAGCCATCGCGACCGTGTCGAGCATGAGCCGCATGGCGTCGACGGCAGCCTCGTCGGCCCGATTCTTGTCGCCTCGCCCGATCCATCGAGCCGCGGCCAGAGCGGCCGCCTCGGTGACGCGCACCAGCTCGACGGCCAGGTTGCGATCGGGGACAGTGTGCTCCTGGATGTGCCGATTCACCGATTCGACGGTAGCTCAGACGGCGCCGGCGGGGGCCAGCCCGCCACCAGGCCGAGGTCCTTACAGGTCTTCTGGGCGATGACCAATTGGCCGGCCAGGGCGTCGGCGTCATTGGACGATGCCAACCAACCGATGACCGCTCCCGGTACTTCGGGGGGCACCCCGCGGAAGTTGGCCTTGGTGAACACCCGGTCGGCGCCCGTCGCCTTCATCCGCTCGTTTATTACGAACCCCGGGTCGACATTGAACGCCCGAATGCCCCGTGCCGCGAACTCCACATGCACCATCGGCACCACCCGGGCGAAGGCGGCCTTGGCGGCGGCATACCCCACGCCCCACCCGCCCTGGCCCGCCGGCGCCGGCGGATCCAGATAGGCGGTGGCGGAGATCATGTCGATGATGGTGCCGGAACCACGCTCGAGCATCCCAGGCAGCGCGAGCTGAACAAGCAGCAGTTGGTGCAGGTAGTCGGCTCGGACCATGATGTCGGCCACATCGAGGTCGAGATCGAGAATCAGGTCCATCGGTCCCGGCCCCTGATAGATGGCGTTGTTGAACAACACGTCGATGCGCCCCCAATCGGCCGTGGCGGCGCGGAAGGCATGTTCGACCGAGGCCCGGTCGAGCAGGTCCATTCGGATGGGGAGGGCTCGCCTTCCGAGTTGCTCGATCTCGGTTGCCGTCGTCGCCAGGCTGCCGGGCAGGGCCACCCCTTCCCCACCCCCTTCGCCCTCCTTCATGGTGCGGGCGGTGATGACGACATCGAAGCCGGCTCGGGCCAAGGCCAGCGCCCCGCACCGTCCGATACCGCGGCTGGCCCCGGTTACGAAGGCCACGGGAGTCACGCGACGGGCGTGAACGCGCAGGGCATCCGCTTGATTCCATGAATGAAAGCCGACTGGAGCATGTCTGGCGGCCCGGTGATCTGGATATCGGGAAGGCGGTGGAGGAGTTCGTCAAACATCACCGAGATCTCTCGGCGAGCCAGGTTCGCACCCAGACAGAAGTGCGGTCCGCCCGCACCGAACCCGACATGTTCGTTGGGTGAGCGACGGACGTCGAAGCGGTAAGGGTCGACAAACTTGGTCTCGTCGCGATTGGCGGAGTTATACCAGAGCACGACCTTGTCCCCTTCGGCGATGGGCTGGCCGCCGATCTCCGTGTCCTGGCTGGCCGTGCGCCGGAAGTGGATCACCGGGGTCGCCCACCGTACGATCTCCTCCACCGCGGTGGGAGACACGAGCTCGAAATCCTGCATCCACACCTGGCGCTGATCAGGATGGTCCGTGAGGGCCTTCATCCCGTGGCTGATGGCATTGCGCGTCGTCTCGTTGCCGGCGACGACCAGCAGGATGAAGAACGAGCCGAACTCCTGAGTCGTGAGCCGTTCGCCCTCGACCTCGGCATGCATGAGCTTCGAAGTCATGTCATCCGCCGGCTCGGCCAATCGCTGCTCTCCCAACTCGGTGGCATACGTGTTCAGCTCGAGGGCGGCGGCCATGAGCTCTTCCAGACTCGTGGCGTACTCAGGGTCTCCGACGCCGAGGATGATGTTGGTCAGCTCGAATACACGCTGGTAGTGCGACGCGGGGATGCCGATCATGTCGCAGATGATCTGGAGCGGCAGGGCGGCGGCAACATCGCGAACGAAGTCACACTCGCCGAGGGGCGCCACCCGGTCGACAATGGCCGAGGCGGCCACATGAACATTGTCCATGACCCTCGCCACCGCCTTCGGAGTGAACCCCCGGTTGACTATCCCGCGGAGCTTGTTGTGCCGGGGATCGTCCATGGCGATCATGGAGCCAAAGAACTCGCTGATCTCGATGGGCATGTCGCCGATATTCACGCCGCGGCCCGACTGGAAGATCTCGGGATGGCGGCTGGCGTGCCAGACGTCGTCGTAGCGGGTCAGTGACCAGAATCCCGGTCCGGGGGGCATGTCGCCGAACTGAGGTTCGGCCTGGAAGGAAACGGGATGGTGGCGGCGGAGTTCAGCGAACGCCGCCTCCCGCACCTCGTCCGAAGCGACCCAGAGTTCGGGGTCCGACAAGGCGATCTTCATCGCCGTAGTGTGCCGCAATGGACGCCTACGAAGCGCTTTACACGACCCGGGCCATGCGGCGGGTCCGCCCTGATCCCATTCCGGAGGAGGTGCAGGCCCGCATCCTGGACGCCGCCATCAGGGCGCCAAGCGGCGGGAACACCCAGGATTGGCGCTTCCTCCTCGTCGACGATCCGGACGCGAAGGCGAAGCTCGGCCCGTTGTACCGGGACAGCATCAGCCAGCTCTGGAAGACCGTGTACCGGGCTCGGATCGAGGCCGCGGAAGCCGACCCCGACAACCCCGACAGCCGGCAGCTACTGCGGGTGGTGCGCTCCGCCCAGCACCTCGCCGACCACTTCGAGGACGTGCCCCTCTTCCTGTTTGCCTTCGTCCATTACGACCCGAGCGGGGGATCGATTTTCCCCGCCGTCTGGAGCGCCCAGCTGGCCGCCCGGGCGGAGGGGGTGGGCACCTCGCTAACCAGCGTATTGGGTTACTTCCACCCCACCGAGACCTTCGAGATCCTCGGCGTGCCGAGCGACGAGGGATGGAACATGGCCTGCTGCGTTTCCTTTGGCTACCCCACCGGCCGCTGGGGGGTCGCCCCCCGCCGTCCGGCCCACGAGGTGGCATACCGCAACCACTGGGGGGCGCCGGTTGGTTTCGATGTTCCTGAGCCACTCTGGAGCGCTACGGTGACGTCGTGAACGAATTTCTGACTGACGTCGAAACGCTTCGGCGCAACGCCGGCGAGCACATGGACAAGGGCCCGATCACCGAGGCCTACGGAGCCGACCTGGATCGGGTGATCGCCGTCCTCAACGAAGTCCTGGCCACCGAACTCGTGTGCGTCCTCCGCTACAAACGGCACTACTTCACAGCCAAGGGCATCAACTCCGGCCCAGTGGCCCAGGAGTTCCTGCAGCATGCCACCGAGGAGCAGGGCCACGCCGATCTCGCCGCCGCCCGCATCGTGCAGTTGCAGGGCGAACCCGACTTCAACCCGGCCACGCTCGTAGCGCGAAGCCACGCCGAGTACACGGCAAGCACCGATCTGGTCAGCATGATCAAGGAGGACCTGGTGGCCGAGCGGGTAGCCATCGCCTCTTACCAGGAGATCATCCGCTGGCTGGGCGACGCCGACACCACCACCCGCCGGATGATCGAGGGCATCCTGGCCGTGGAGGAGGAGCACGCCGACGACCTGCTCA
>CAXMLU010000425.1:0-4255 GCA_964194255.1 uncultured bacterium | reverse complement strand
CCCGCCACGACCGCGAGCCGACCGCCACTGGCCAGGTCCAGGACGGCGATCTCCTCGGCCAGCCGAATCGGATCGTGAAGCGGGATCAAGAGGGCGGAGACGCTGACCATGACGCTCTGCGTCCGGCCCAGCACGGCGCCGGCCATGGCCAAGGGCGCGGGCAGGTATCCGTCATCTACGCCGTGGTGTTCGGAGAGCACGACGGACGTGAACCCGTGCTGGTCGGCCCACGCCGACTGTTCGAGGCTGGCCGTGTATTGCTGGGCATGGGTGACCTCGGCAAAGGACGGCACACGCAGGTCGAAGCGGATGGTGAAGGAAGCCATGATCTGACATAGTGTCAGAACACGTTCTAAAAATCACGTTGGCCACAGGCCCGTGCCCGGCCACCGAACGGGCCGCGAAAGAACGCAGGGAAAGCAAGTACAGCAAGGGAGGAGCCATGTCCACCAGAACCAGCACTTACCGGCTCCTGATCGACGGCTCCTGGGTGGACGGCGAAGGCGGCAACTACCCGGTCATCAACCCGGCGACTGAGGAAGTGGTCGCCGACGCGCCGGAGGCATCAGAACACGACGCGCTAGCGGCGGCTGCCGCCGCCCGGCGGGCGCATCCGGCATGGGCGCGGACCAGCCGTCAGGAACGGTCCGCGCTGCTCCAGGCGGTGGCCGACCGCGTCCGCGCGGAGGCGGCAAACCTCCTCCCCCTCATCATCGCGGAAACGGGCGCGACGTTGTCCGTCGGCTCCGCCCTCCAGGTGCCGATGGTGGCGAACCGCTTCGAGCGCTACGCCAGAGGCGCGCTGACCGACCTGACCATGGCGCTGCCTCCGAGCGTCATGGAGGCCACGCCGCTGGCCCCCGGCGGGCTCATGGGCGCGGTGGCCCTACGTCATCCGGTTGGCGTGGTGGAATGCATCGCCCCTTACAACTTCCCGATGACCAGCATGGCCGGCAAGGTCGCCCCCGCCCTCGCCACCGGCAACACGGTGATCATGAAGCCGGCCCCTCAGGATCCGCTGGCCGTCATCGAACTGGCCCGCATCATGCACGAGGTGGGGTTCCCGCCGGGCGTCGTGAACGTGATCTCGGCCAGCAGCCCGAAGCCGGCCGAAGCGCTGGTCCAGAGCCCCGATGTCGACATGGTCAGCTTCACGGGCAGCACAATGATCGGCCAGCGCATCTACGAGGCGGGGGCGCGGACCATGAAGCGGCTCCTCATGGAGCTGGGCGGCAAGGGCGCCTGCCTCGTGTTCGATGATGCCGACGTAGCCAAGACGGTGGCGACCCTGGCCAGCGTGTGGGCCTTTCATTCCGGTCAGATCTGCACCGCGCCCACTCGGGCCATTGTGCAGCGCAAGGTCTACGACCAACTTGTCTCCGCCCTGGCCCAGGTTGCCCCGACGCTGAGAGTCGGCGATCCCACCCGCGCCGAGACCATCGTGGGGCCGGTGATCACCGCCCAGCACCGCGAGCGGATCGAGGCGTATGTGGCCAGCGGCCGCGCCGACGGAGCCGAGGTGCTGGCCGGGGGAGAGCGCCCCGACCATCCGGAGACCAAAGTCGGCTTCTACGTCGCGCCGACGCTGCTGGCCGGCTGCCGCAACGACATGAAGGTGGCCCGGGAGGAGATCTTCGGGCCGGTACTCGTCGTGATCCCCTTCGACGACGAGGACGAAGGCGTGGCCATCGCCAACGACAGCGACTACGGCCTCTACGACTACATCTATTCCGCGGACACCGCGAGGGCCTATCGCGTGGCGCAGGAGTTACGGTGCGGCCATGTCGGGATCAACACCGCGCAACGCAATCATGAGGCGCCGTTCGGGGGCTTCAAGATGAGCGGCATCGGCCGTGACAACGGCGATTTCGGACTGCACGCGTACACCGAAGTCCAGAGCATCATCTGGCCCGGCTGAGCGAGACCAGAGGGAGACACACATGCGGGGCATCGTATTCACCGGCGAGAAGGCGGAGGTCACCGACGGCCTCGAGGTGCGCGCGCCGGGACCGCTGGAGGTCAAGGTCCGCATGGTCGCGGCCGGCGTCTGTCATAGCGACGTCAGCGTGATCGACGGCACCATCCCGTGGCCTAAACCGGCCGTGCTCGGCCATGAGGGGGCGGGCATCGTGGAAGAGGTCGGGGCCGAAGTCAAGGACGTGAAGCCCGGCGACCACGTCGTCTGCACCACCCTGGCCAACTGCGGGATGTGCACGCACTGCAGCTCCGGCCATCCGACGTGGTGCCGGCGCAGCATGGGCAACATGGGTCAGCCGTTCACGTTGCACGGTCAGCCGGCGTGGAACTTCGCGGCTTCGTCGTATTTCGCCGAGTACACGGTCGTCTCCGCCATCCAGGTGGTCAAGATCCCCGACGACGTGCCCCTCACGTCGGCCTGCTTGATCGGCTGCGGTGTGGTCACGGGCGTGGGGGCCGTACTGAACCGAGCCAAGGTGACCTATAAAGAGACGGCCGTCGTCTTCGGGGTAGGCGGTGTCGGCCTCAACGTCATCCAGGCCCTTCGCATCGCCCGCGCCTCGCGAATCATCGCCATCGATACGGTGCCATCGAAGGAGGCTCTGGCGAGACAGTTCGGTGCGACGGACTTCATCGATGCCAGCAACCGCGACACGGACGTGGTGGGCGCGGTGCGCGACCTGCTGCCTTTCTCCACCCAGAAGAAGGTCGGCACCATGAATGCCGGCGGTGTCAACTGGGCGTTCGACTGTGTCGGCCATCCCGCCCTTATCCGTCAGGGTCTCGAGATGCTCGACTGGGGTGGCAACGTCGTCATCATCGGTGTTCCGCCTCCGACGACCGAGGTGCAGCTTCCGATATGGCTGTTCAATCATGTCGATCGCGGCGTGATGGGCTGCCGGTACGGATCGATCCGTCCCCATCACGACATACCGGTGCTGGTCGAGCTCTACCGGTCGGGTCAGCTGATGCTGGATGAGCTGGTGTCCGAGACCTATCCGTTGGAGGAGTTCCACACCGTCGTCGAGGACATGCACGAGGGCCGGCTGGCCCGCGGCGTCCTGACGTTCTGAGCGGAACCAGATGCCGCTGCCCCCCGAGATTGAGGCTGTCGCCGCCGAGGTCAGCAACTGGGGACGTTGGGGTGACGACGATGAGATCGGCACGCTAAACTTGATCGACAGTGCCGCGGTGCGGCGCGGGGCGGCCGCGGTTAAGACGGGCAAGCGCTTCAGTCTGGCTCTGCCTCTGCATGCGGATGGGATCCAGCTGGGATTTGTACCGGGCCGCATCAACCCGCTGCGGACCATGATCATGCTGAACGCCACGCCGCCCGGCGAGAAGACCGAACTGCGGGCGAACGACGACGTGGTCGTGATGGCGCTGCAAGCTGCCACCCATTGGGACGGCCTGGCCCACGTCAGCTTTGACGGTCACATCTACAACGGCTACCCGGCATCGTCGGTCACTGCGGAATCGGGTGCGTCCCGATGTGGCATCGAGAAGGTCAGGACGGTCGTGACGCGAGGAATTCTGCTCGATGTGGCGAGGGGGAAAGGGTTGGAGCGCCTGGAGCCGGGCTACCCCATCGGCCCGGATGATCTCGACATCGCCCTCCGTCTCACCGGGCTCGAGGTGGAATCCGGCGACATCGTCCTGGTCCGGACCGGCCAGATGGCGTTCCTGCGTCAGGTCCGGCCGGACAAGCTGGCGTACACGTGGCCGTCGCCCGGGTTGACTGTCGCGACCGCACCGTGGATGCGCGTTCGCGATGTGGCCGCGGTGGCCACCGATACGCTCACCTTCGAGGTGTATCCGCCCGAGGACGACCGGATGATGTTGCCGGTCCACTTCCTGCATCTGGTGATGATGGGCCTCACGCAGGGCCAGAACTGGATGCTCGACGACCTGGCCGATGACTGCGCGGCCGACGGCGTATATGAGTTCCTGCTGGAGGCGTCACCTCAACCGTTTGTCGGTGGGGTCGGCACGCCGGTCAACCCGGTCGCCGTTAAGTAGCCGGTCTCACTCCGTCCAGCTACCCCTCCCGGTCACCAGGTCGTAGCCCGTGGTGCAGGGAAAGCCGTTGTTGCCGCGGCGGATGTCGCGGAACAAGATGTTCGCTCCGTAGACGTAGCTCTGGTTAACGAGCTGCCCGGTGCCGGCGGCACGGGCCGCGATCATCGGCGTCGACAGGCTGGTGCCGGCGAGCACCAACCATCCGCTGTGGCCATTGATCGGCTCGGTGGTGTACACGGCCGCGCCGGTGGCAGGATCG
>CAXMLU010000424.1:0-1974 GCA_964194255.1 uncultured bacterium | reverse complement strand
GGGCGGCGTCGGCAAGACGACCAGCGCGGCAGCCATCGCTTTGGAAGCGGCCCGGCGGGGCCGCAAAGCCTGCGTCGTGACCATCGACCCGGCCAAGCGGCTGGCCGACGCGCTGGGGCTGGAGTCCCTCACCAACCAGCCCGGTCAGATCGAAGGTGACTGGCCCGGCCAGCTGTGGGCGCTGATGCTCGACACCAAGTCAACGTTCGACGATCTGGTGGGCCGGTACTCGCAGAGTCCCGAGCAAGCCGAGACCATCCTGCACAACCCCATCTACCGGAACATCTCCGGTGCCCTCTCAGGCACTCAGGAGTACATGGCGATGGAGAAGCTGTTCGAACTTCACGACGAGGGCCGCTACGACATCATCGTGATCGATACGCCGCCGACCAGAAACGCTCTGGACTTCCTGGATGCGCCCCGGCGGCTGACCCGCTTCCTCGACAACCGCATCTTCCGGCTGCTGATCATGCCGACCCGGGCCTACCTGCGAGCCGTGAGCGTGGCCACTCAGGCCTTCGTGCGGACCGTGTCGAAGGTGATCGGCGCCCAGGTGGTCAAGGACGCGGTCGACTTCTTTGCCGCCTTCGAGGGCATGGAGGAAGGCTTCAGGAACCGGGCCCAGCGGGTGCTCGACCTGCTGTCAGAACCGACAACGGCGTTTGTGCTGGTCGCCGCCCCGCGACGCGACGCCGTCACCGAGGCGCTGTACTTCGCCGAGCGGCTGGCCCAGTCCCACATCGCCATCGAGGCGCTGGTCGTGAACCGGGTACATCCGCGCTTCGGGCCGATCCCCGCCCACGCCGCCGGAGCGGAGGGGGCGCTGGCGGCGCTGGTCCAGAACCTGGCCGAACTAGGCGACATCGCCGAGCGCGAGGAACACCATCTGGCCGTGCTGGCTAGCCGGGTGGCACCGGCGCCGGTGGCCCGGGTGCCGTTCCTGCCGGGCGATGTACACGATCTGGGCGGGCTGATCGAGGTCGGCCACCACTTGTTCGGCGTTGGGTAAAGGGGTCGGCCGGCTCAGGTTGGTTCGCTGGGTGCGGCCCCGAGGGCGGCGGCCGCCTCCTCGATGGTTTCGGCCACGGTGACGATGCGGTCGAACCCGGTGGTGCGCAGCAGGCGAGTCAGCGTCGGCCGATTGCAGCACACCGCCACGTCGCCGCCCAGCTCCCGGGCCCTCCGGATGCCGCCGATCAGCGCGCCCAGGCCGGCCGAGTCAACGAACGGCACGCCCGACATATCGATCAACAGCCGGCGATTCGACGCCACCTCGGCCAGCGCCTGGCGAAACTGACTGACGGTGAACGCGTCAAGCTCGCCAATAGGCCGGCAGATTGTGAATCCGTCTTCGGTCGCCTCGACCTGGATGTCGAGCACACTGTCCTCCTGCGTCGTGCTGAAACGGCCCACTACTCGCCCCCGGCGGCCGGTTCGGCTCACGGATCGTACCCGCTGTCAGCCGAGGCTACCCTCGCAGACCGTGGACGACGTACTGATCGCCAGCGATGCCCCTGCAGTGCACCACGACTTCAGGTCCGTGCTGGCATCCCCAGAGGTCACGATACGCGGCGTGAACGCGGGGAGTGACGTATTGAAGGCGGTCTTGGAGAGTCCGCCCGACCTCGTGATCCTCGATCTTCAGATCGGCAACATGGGCGGCATGGCCGTCTGTCTCGATTTGCGGCTGGAGGAGGGGAAGGACCGCATCGACCGGCTGCCGGTCCTTATGCTGCTCGACCGGAGGGCCGATGTGTTCCTCGCCCGGCGGGCCGATGTCCAGGGATGGCTGGTCAAGCCGCTCGATCCGATCCGCATCCGCCGGGCCGTCCAGGCGCTGCTGGCCGACGGAACCTGGTACGACCCGACCCAACGGCCGGACCCGGTCAACGTGGCGGCGGTGTCGAGTACCATCGCAGACGACGCCGGGAAGTAGCGCAGCTTGGTTAGCGCGCAGCGTTCGGGACGCTGAGG
>CAXMLU010000423.1:0-4668 GCA_964194255.1 uncultured bacterium | reverse complement strand
CCGAGGCTTGATCTGACGCCATGGCGGGCGGCGCTCGAGGACTAGCGCGGCGAAGTCAAGTCGGCGGTGACGGACGCGCGAGCCGTTAACGGTGGCCGGTTTGCGCGAAGGACAGCATGGTAGGTTCACGAGGTCTTCCAGCAGCGATCCGCGTTGCTTTCGTCGGCGCCAGGGGGGGCTCCATCGTCATGATTGGCAAGAGCGCATGCCGTCGGACGTGTCGCGGCCCGCTGGCCCTTAGCGCAGCAGTGCTGATGGTGGCCACCGCTTGCTCGAAGACGAGCGCACTCGCGGAGAACCCGGCCACGTTCACCGCCCGCGGGAGCGCCGAACAGCTCTGGGTGACCGGTGCCGCGCCGGGCGCCACGCTGACGGTCACCGATGGCCGCCGGGCCAAGGTCGGTACCGAAGTCGTTGATGGCCAGGGAAGCGCCCTGTTCCGTGGCGTGGCCCCGGGTGCCGGCTTTCGCGTGCATCAGGACGATCACCGTTCCCGTACCGTCACCGCCGCGGTGACGGTGTTGTCGACTGCGCCCGCCCCACCAGATCCGAGCGTCTACGCCCAGACTCTTCCGACCGGAGGGTACGCGGGTCACGAGAGGGACGGGTACGGCTACGTGACCACGCGCGATGGCACCAAGCTGGCTGTCAACGTGAAGCTGCCTGGCCCACCAGCACAGGGCCCGTACCCAACAGTCATGGAGTACTCCGGCTATGGGTACGCCGACCCGGCGGGCGGCCAGAGCTCCATTTCCCAGATCCTGAGCCTGTTCGGGTACGCCGTGGTCGACGTGAACATGCGGGGTACCGGTTGCTCCGGTGGCGTCTTCGACTACTTCGAATCGCTGCAGTCGCTCGACGGTTACGACATGATCGAGACGGTCGCCCGTCAGCCGTGGACGCTGCACCGCAAGGTCGGCATGATCGGCGTCTCGTATGGCGGCATCAGCCAGCTGTTCGTGGCGTCCACTGCACCGCCGGACCTCGCCGCCATCGCGCCGCTCTCGGTTATCGATAACACGGCCACCACGTTGTACCCCGGCGGGATCCTCAACTCCGGCTTCGCCCAGTCGTGGGCCCTCGACCGCGTGCACGACTCCAAGGCGGCGTCGGCGACCACCGGGCAGCCGTGGGCCTGGAAGCGGATCCAGGGCGGCGACCAGACCTGCTTGGCCAATCAGGCTCTGCGCTCTCAGACGCCCGACTTGATGGCCAAGCTGCGGGCCAACACCCACTACGACCCGAAGGTGGCCGACCCCATCAATCCGACCACGTTCGTCAACAAGGTGAACGTTCCGGTGTTCCTCGCCTGCCAGTGGGAGGACGAGCAGACCGGTGGGCACTGCGCGGGGCTCGCGTCGAGATTTACGGGTACCGCCCACAAGTGGTTCACGTTTACCAACGGGACCCACATCGATTCACTCGACCCGGCCACGTTCAACCGCTGGTACGACTTTATCGAGCTCTACGTGGCCCAAAGGGCGCCGCACCTACCGGCCGCGTTACGGGCCCTGGCTCCGGTGTTGTTCAAAGCGACGATGGGGGTCGACGGTGTCCCCCTGCCCGCTGATCCCATCCAATCGGAGGCCGATTACCAGCACGCGCTTGACGCGTTCCAGGCGCTGCCACCGGTCCGGATCCTGTTCGACAACGGCGCCGGCGCCGCGCCGGGGGCGCCAGTACCGGGATTCGAGCAGTCACTTGGCTCATTGCCGATCCCAGACACCCATGCCCAGAGCTGGTACTTCGGGGCGGGCGGCACGCTCACCGGCGCCGCCCCGACCACGGCGGGTTCAGATTCGTTCGCCTGGAGACCCGACGCCCGGCCGAGCACCGACTACAGCGGCAGCTCGAGTGACATCTGGACAGCCACGCCTACCTATCAGTGGCAATCCCTCGCCGACGGCACTGGACTGTCCTATCTGACGTCGCCGCTCGCCGACAACACGGTCGTCGTAGGAACCGGCGGCGTCGACCTGTGGTTGCGGTCGAGCCAGACCGACACCGACCTTCAAGTGACGCTCACCGAGGTGCGCCCTGACGGCCGCGAGGTGTTCGTCCAGAACGGCTGGCTGCGGGCCTCGGACCGCAAACTCGGCCCGTCGTCCTCCGATGTCAACCCCGAGCCCACCTACCTGGCCGCCGACGCCGCGCCACTTCCCTCGGGTCAATGGACCGAGGTACATGTCCCCCTGTACTACGAGGGGCACGCCTTCCGGGCCGGATCGCGCATTCGCATCACGGTGGAGGCGCCCGGCGGCGACCAGCCATTCTGGGCGTTCGGGGTGCTCACGCCACCGGGACCGGTAACCGACAGCGTCGCCCGCAGCTCCTCGATGCCGTCGAGGCTCGTGTTGCCGGTCGTGAGCGGTGTCAACGTACCCACGCCCTTGCCGCCCTGTCCGGGTCTGAGGGGCGAGCCGTGCCGGACCTATCGGCCCCTCACCAACAGCCCGGGACCCTAAGCCGACGCGTCGCGGCTGCGCCCTTTCCCTTACGGATCCAGGCGTGCGGTCGCAGAGCCGGAGAAGACCTCGACGCCGTCTTGGTTGACTGTCCTGACCGAGAAGTCGGCCAGCGGTACGCCGTCCTGCTCGCGCCGCGCCGCCACCGTCGCGCTGGCGGTCAGCGTGTCGCCGGGCCATACCTGTGACGTGAACCGCCCCCCGAAGGCGATGAGCCGACCGTCGCCCACCCGGTCCGTCAGCACCCGTCCTGTCATGCCCATCGTCAGCATTCCGTGCGCGAACACCGACGGATACCCGGCCGCCTGTGTCGCGAACAGCTCGTCGGTATGAAGGGGGTTGTAGTCGCCGGATGCGCCGGCGTACTGGACGATCTGAGTGCGCTTGAGATCCTCGACGAGGACGAGATCCCAGCTCTGGCCCACCTCCACTTCGCTCGCTCTCAGTCCCATCTCAGGCCTCCACCGGTCGCTCCGTGCGAACGCCAATGCTGCGGGCGATGACGATCAGCTCGCCCGCGGCGTCGCGGTACTCGGTGATGCTCTCGCTGAACACGAGCTTGCCGGCCCGCCTGCCTTCCTTCTCCCATGTCTCGCCGGGGCTTACCGACGCAGTGAGGACCTGCCCGGCGACGAGTGGCCGGTGATACTCGTAGTGCTGCTCGGCGTGCAGTCCGGTGCCGCCCCCTCCGCTTCCACTTCCGCCGCCCGGTAACCGCTGGATGCCCGTCGGGTTCTTGCCCGAACCGAACCACGGCTTGCCGATTTCGGGCCGGAGCGGATAGTCGGGGTCGTACTGGGCGCTCGCCTGCACGAATGTCGGCGGCGCGAGGATTGCTCCCACTTCGCTGGCCGTGGCGTACGCGTCGTCGTGGTAGATACGGTTGGGATCGCCGATGGCGCGGGCGAACATCATGATGTGGCCTGCCTCGATGGGGAACCGCTCGACAGTCATCGCGGGAGCTTACCGAGCCGCAGATCGCGCCCACAGGCGGCCGCTGACGGACGCCCTGACTCGTCGCGCCCGTCCTGGCGACGCCGATGGCTAGTGTCGTGGCAACAAGCCGGGGCCACAGCGGCGCGCGGCGGGAAAACTCGGTGAGCTGACTGGAGGTCTGCATGGACGACGAGCAGTTTCAGAAGGTGAAGTTCGCTCGCGGCTTCATCGCTGCCCTGGACCAAAGCGGTGGCAGCACCCCGAAGGCGCTGAAGCTGTACGGCATCGGCGCCGACGCCTACTCGAATGACGACGAGATGTTCGCTGTCGTGCACGAGATGCGCACTCGGATTATCACGAGCCCGAGCTTCAACGGTGACCGCATCCTTGGCGCCATCTTGTTCGAGGACACCATGGATCGCGAGATCGAGGGGCGCGGCTCAGTGGACTACCTCTGGAGCGTGAAAAACGTTGTCCCGTTCTTAAAGGTCGACAAGGGGCTGGCCGACGAGGTGGATGGCGTCCAGATCATGAAGCCGATACCCGATCTCGATACCTTGCTGACACGTGCATCGGAGAAAGGGGTCTTCGGCACCAAGATGCGATCGGTCATCGAGCTCGCCAAGGAAGCAGGCGTCCAGGCCGTGGTCGACCAGCAGTTCGAGGTCGGGTGTCGGATCCTTGATGCCGGGCTCGTACCGATCATCGAGCCCGAGGTCGACATTCACAGCCCGGAGAAGGCCGACGCCGAGGCGTTACTCAAGGCGGCCATCCTCGAACAGCTCGGTCAGCTCGATGAAGACCGCTACGTCATGCTCAAGCTGACACTGCCCGAGGTTGACGACTTCTACGCGGAGCTGGGGAGCCATCCGAACGTCCTTCGAGTCGTCGCCCTTTCGGGCGGCTACAGCCGTGAAGAGGCCAACGCCCGTCTCGCTCGAAACCCCGGAGTGGTGGCGAGCTTCTCCCGGGCTCTCACCGAGGGGCTGACGGCACAGCAGAGCGCGGAGGAGTTTGACGCCGCCCTGAATGAGTCGATCGGCAGCATCTTCGCCGCATCGAACCCTCGGTCGGCCCGAACCGGCGCGTAGCCACACTTCCGGGCTGGGAGTCCCAGTCGATAGATACGTTGGCGGCCGCGTCGGCATGGTCTTGGAGCCACTCGCGGGCGTACGGGCACCACGGAACGGTGGACAAGCCGTCCGCGGCAGCCTGCTCGACCGCAGCGCGCACGAACCGCCCGCCGATCCCACGGCCCCCGAGCTGG
>CAXMLU010000422.1:0-2263 GCA_964194255.1 uncultured bacterium | reverse complement strand
TGTATAAGAGACAGGGGCAACGGCGGCCGCGCCCGGGGCGCGGGCTGGCCGCCAGCCTCGTCGCGCTGCGAGTCGGCGATCGATTCGAACGACGGGAGCGCTAACCGATGTCTCATCGTGAGATGCCTGGGTGGCGAGGGCTCGGCTGATGGCCGTCTCGCGGACCGCCTCCGGTGGCGGCGTGACCGGCGCGGCCACCGCCGCAACCACCTCGGCCAGTCTGGCCAACCGTTGCTGGCACATCTCGCAACCCGCGACGTGATCGGTGAGGTCCGGCGCCGGCTGCCCGTCGGCGGGGAATCTCCCCGCGTCCAGCAGGGCGCTCAGAAGCTCGTCGTCGGGATGTTCAGTCGTCATGGCTGAGAAGTAGGACGTTGTGGGGATGGCGGCGGGTTCCCGCCGGTTGGGCCGGTCTCGCCGGCCGCCACGAGCAAGGTCGCCAAGAGGGCCCGACCGCGGGAGATGCGGGAGCGCACCGTACCGACGGGGATCCCGAGTACCTCGCCGATCTCGGCGTAGTCCAGGGTGCACAGGTCCCGCAGCACGACGGCGGCGCGGAAGTCATCAGGGACGAGACAGAGGGCGGCGTCGATCTCGAGGCGGTTGTCCACGTCGGACTCAAAGGACGCGATCTTTCCGGCTGGTCCCCCCACCTCGTCGCTGCTTCTCTGTCCGCTCCGTTCCCCGCCGCCGGTTACATCGCCGCCCACCGCTCGCGGCTCAGGTCGCCGGCGGCGGCGCCGGAGTTCGTCCAGGCTGGCGTTGACCGCCACTCGGTACGCCCACGTGGAAAACAGGCTGCGGCCATCGAATCGATGCAAGTTCCGCACCAGCGCGATCATCGTCTCTTGGGCCGCGTCGGCCGCGTCGGCGTCATTGCCCGTGAGCCTCCGGCACACCGCGTACAGCCGGTCGTAGTGAAGGCGGAGCAGCTTCTCGAGCGCCTGGCGGTCACCCGCCTGGGCTGCGGAGACCAGGTGCGCATCGTCCGGCCTGTCGATGACCGGCAGCGTACCGGCGCGGGGCCGACGGGCGGTGCCAAGCGAGGGACAAAACGTCGTCTGGCGCCTGTGGCGGTCTAGCCGCGCCAAGAACGCCAGTGCCAGCATCTTTAACTCGTGACGGTGACCTCTTGGATGGAGATCTGGTTGGGCGTGGTGTTGGTAGTCCCTGGGTTGGTGATCCACAGCAGCACCGCCCCGCCCTGGTGGTTGCCGAGATCGAACGTGGTCTTGCCGTTGTTGCCGGTGCGGGTGGCGACGGGCGTGCTCCAGTCGGCCAGCGTGAGGCTCGGCTGATTGGCCACGTAGACGTCGGCCGCCCAGCCGAGGGTGGGGGAGTCGACCGTCAGTTGGTGCAACGTATGCGCCTGGGCGAGGGTCACGACGATGCCGATGCCCGTCTTCAGATTCCCGAACGGTGCGGGCTTGAGATAGAACGAAGACGTCCACGTCGTGCCCGGGTCGCCGTCGCGCAGCTTGGGCAAGTCGTTGGGGTTGTCGCTGCCGGGGGTGTCCAGCAGTTGCGCGTTGGTCAGCGGCACTACCGTGCCGGTCGCGCCTGGTTGCGTTCCTGACGCGGCCGCCAGCGGCAACCCGCCTCCACTTCGTCGGGGCGAGCTGCCCCCGACCAGAAGGAAGGCCACCAGTGCGGCCACGGCCAGGATCCCGACGGCCAGCACGGCGAACGGTCCGCGACGACTTCGGCCCTGTTGGCGATGTACCAAAGTCGGAGGAAGGCCGTCGGGCGGTGTCGGAAAGCGCTCGACCAGCGGGAGGGCGTCGTCGGGAGCCAAATCGATGGTGCTGAGGCCCGAGCTGACGTCGGCCGCGGTCTGGTAGCGGTCATCCGGGTTACGGGCCATGGCCTTGAGGACGACCGCCTCCAACGCCGGGGGCACACCGGCGCGCAGTTGCCGTAGACGGGGCGGCTGGCCCCGCAGGTGCTGGAGCGCGGTACCCAGCTCCGTTTCGGCCGAGTACGGCGGCCGGCCGGCCAGCATCTCGTGCAGGACGACGCCGAGGGCGTACAGGTCGGAGCGAGCATCGACGCTTCGGCCCTCGACCTGCTCGGGGGAGAGATAGGCGGCGGTTCCGATGAGCGTCCCCGTGTTGGTGAGATCGGAGCCGACGACGTCGGCCATGCGGGCAATTCCGAAGTCGGTGACCTTGACCAGCGGGGAGCCTCCGGTCAAGCGGACCGCACCGGCGGTGGCGAATGACTCGTCGCAGAGCAGGATGTTGCCCGGCTTGATGTCGCGGTG
>CAXMLU010000421.1:0-2657 GCA_964194255.1 uncultured bacterium | reverse complement strand
GCCCGTACCGTGGCCGACGCCGCCGCCGTGCTCGGAGCGCTGACAGGAGTCGATCCGCGTGACCCGGCCACCGCGGTCAGCCAGGGCAAGTTCTTCCACGACTATCGCCAGTTCCTCGACCCCGACGGATTGCGCGGCGCCCGGCTGGGGGTGGCCACCGACTTCGTCGGGCTGAGCGCGAAGTCGGATGCCGTCTTCAGCGACAACCTGAAAGCGCTACAGGCTGCCGGCGCCACGCTCGTCGATGTGACCTTCCCCCATATCGCCGAGATCAACTCCGGCGCGGCCGAGACCACGGTCCTCAACTTCGATTTCAAGGGCGATCTCAACGCGTACCTCGCCACCCGAACCGGAGTGCCGATCAAGACACTTGCCGACGCCATCGCCTTCAACCTGGCGCACGCGGAGGACGAGTTGTTGTTCTTCGGTCAGGAGACGTTCGAGGCGGCGCAGGCCCTCAACCTGAGCGATCCGGCGACCATCGCCACGTACCAGGCCGCCCTTCAGCGCGATCACCTGATCGGAGGCACGGAGGGAATCGACCTGCTGCTTCAGCAGAACCAGCTGGACGCCATCGTGGCGCCGACCGGCAACCCGTCCTGGCCCACCGACCTGGTGAATGGCGACTCGTTCGGCTTCGGCAGCTCGTCGCCAGCGGCCATCGCCGGCTACCCGATCATCAACGTCCCCGCCGGTTTGGTCTTCGGCGCGCCGGTAGGGATCTCGTTCATGGGCACGGCGTTCAGCGAGCCGGTTCTCATCAAGCTGGCCTCAGGCTTCGAGCACGTGACCAAGGCGCGGCGCACCCCTCAATTCTTGCCTGACCAGCAGTTCGACACGCGCGGCGTACCGAACCCCACCGGGTCACGCCGCCGCACCCAGCCTTCAGCGGAAACCCGGCACTTCATCTGATCAACCCGCCGTCTCCCGAGTTTCGTTCGCCCGGGAGGCGGTAATTTGGCTCGGAATCGGCGAATTCACCGCCACGCCGGCGCAGCAAACTCGGGAGTGGAGGCGATTGCGACCGCACGCTGAGAGGCCGGGAGACAGTCCCCTAGCCGCCGTTGCTCTCGACGTAGTTCTCACACGCCGCCTGGTTCTTGAACGACGGGTGGCGGAATGACTTCCAGCCCCCGTGCTTGCACTGTTGTTCCTCGACGGGAGGAGCCCCGGCGGTCACGAACTGAACAGTCAATTGGTACGGGGTCCACGTGGTGTCCCGGCGCCTGCGGCCGGACGACATCGACACGTGGGACGACTACCTGGCGGCCTGCCGAAACTCGGATTTGCCCCTGAACGGCCGACAGACAAACGAGAACCTCCCGTGTAGGCTGCGACCCGTATCGCGGAAGCGGGGTACAAGGGGGATTTGCCGTGTTCCCAGCCCGGTTCGAGTACGTCGCCGCAGCGAGTGTCGAAGAGGCGATTGCGGCCAAGGCCGCGGACGGCGACGAGGCACGCATTCTCGCCGGAGGCCAGAGCCTCCTGCCGATGATGAAGATCCGACTGGCCAGCCCGGCGAAGCTTGTTGATATCAACCGGATCCCGGGGCTCGATCGCATCGTCCGCGACAACGGCCATCTCCGGGTCGGCGCTCTCGTCCGCCACGCCGATGTGGTCGCGTCAGACGCCACGTTCGGGGCGATTCGGTCAGCGGCGCCGTGGGTATCGGACCCTCTCGTGCGGAACCTCGGGACGCTGTGCGGCTCGGTCGCCCACTGCGACCCTGAAGGTGATTGGAATTCGGTGCTGCTCGCCACCGGTGCCGATGTCGTCGCCCAGGGGCCATCCGGTGAGCGGACAATTCCCATCGCCGAGTTCGTCCGAGCGATCTTCACCAACGCGTTGGCGGCTGACGAGATGGTGATCGAGGTGCGCATCCCGGTTCCGTCGCGACGATCGGGCGGCGCCTACCTCAAGCTGGAGCGGAAGATCGGCGACTACGCCACCGTCGCCGTCGCCGCCCACCTCGAGCTGGCGGGCGACGGCACGATCGCCGTGGCCGGCTTGGCGTTGACCTCGGTCGGCCCGAGCAACATCAAGGTCACAGGGGCGGAGGCCGTGCTGCGCGACCAGGCGCCCAGCGACGAGCTGTTCGCCGAGGCAGCCGAGCTGGCTGCAGCGGCGGCCGAACCCAACGACGATGTCCGCGGCACGGCGGTGTGGAAGCGTCAAGTGGTCCGGGTGTACACCCGCCGGGCCCTCGCCACCGCCGCCGGTCAGGCCCAGGAGCGCTGAGGAGGAGTCGTGGAGATTACCGTCACGATCAACGGCACCGAGCACAAAGGAGACATCGAGCCCCGGAAGCTGCTCGTGCACTATCTGCGAAGCGAAGCCGACCTCACCGGCACCCACATCGGGTGCGACACCAGCAACTGCGGGGCCTGTACCGTGCTCCTCGACGGCAAGCCGGTCAAGTCCTGCACCATGCTGGCGGTGCAGGCCGACGGCCGCTCGATCACCACTGTCGAGGGCCTCAAGTCCAACGGCAAACTGCATCCGATCCAGCAGGCCTTCACCGACGAGCACGGGCTGCAGTGCGGGTTCTGCACACCCGGGATGATGCTTGTCGGCTGCGCCCTCCTGGAAACGACACCGAACCCGACCGACGACGATGTGCGCTGGGCAATCTCGGGCAACCTGTGCCGCTGCACCGG
>CAXMLU010000420.1:0-8624 GCA_964194255.1 uncultured bacterium | reverse complement strand
CCAGCCAATAGCCCTTCCCTGTAGGCGTGGCCGTCATCCCCACGATCGGCCGGTTGAGGGCGATGGCGCCCGTCGAACCGAAGAACCCGGCGTCGCCAAATGCGAACACGCCGCCATCGGACGCCACCAACCAGTAGCCGCGCCCCGAGGGCGTGGCCGCCATCGCCACGATCGGGCGGTTGAGACGTAACGCTCCCGTGGAACCGAAGAACCCGGCGTCACCGAACGCGAACACGCCGCCATCCGAAGCGACCAACCAATAGCCGCGCCCCGAAGGCGTGGCCGCCATCCCCACGGTCGGGCGGTTGAGATGCACCGCTCCCGTCGAGCCGTAGAACCCGGCGTCACCGAACGCGAATACCCCACCGTCGGACGCCACGAGCCAGTAGCCGGCCGGGACGGAAGGCCCCGAGGAATGGGCGGCCATCCCGACCATCGGACGGTTGAGATGCACCGCCCCCGTCGAGCCGTAGAACACGGCGTCACCGAAGGCGAACACCCCGCCATCCGAAGCCACGAGCCAGTAACCGCCACCGTGGCCGGTCGGAGATCCGCTGATGATGAGCTGGTTGAGCACCAACGCACCCGTCGACCCGCAGAACGGCAGGTTGCCGTAGTCGAAGGCGCCGCCGTCGGCAGCGAAGAGGCGATAGCCCTTCGGCACCGCCGGGGCGGCGCAGGGCACATTGGGCGATGACCCGAACACGACCGGGGCCGTGTACAACTCGCGGGCACCACCGCACGAATACGACGTACAGCCCGACGTCCACCCGTGGTAGGCGATCCACCAACCGCCGCTCTCGTCGGCGAAGAGGGTGGCTCCGCCTGGCCCCGCCACCGTGCCGTACGAGTTCAAGATCGATCCGACCTGCGGCTGCGAGCAGGGACCGGAAGGTCCGTCGCACACGGCATAGCCCTCGGCGTAGCCGGTGCTGTTCCACACACCACCGGAGAAGAACAGCTCGTAGACACCGTTGACCAGGATCATGGCCGGGTTCTCGATGGTGGTCTCCCACGGATGCGCCGACGTGTCCTGGTTGAGCATCACCGAGGGTGCGGTCGTGAGGTTCATCCCGTCGGAGCTGAGCGGCGCCCCCCAGAGGTAGGCCGGCAACGCCGACGACCCGTCGTTGGACTTCCAGTACAGCCAGGGTTGCCCATTGGCGTCGATGAACGGGCTGGGATCGACGGATCCGGCGTAGGTGCGCTGGCAGAGGAACGGTGCACTGGACGTGTCGCGGAATGGCCCCGCCGGGTTGGTCGACGTGGCGACCGTGATGCAGGTGAGGCCGGTCGTCATATCGAGGGCGTCGTAGTACATCATGTAGCGGCCGCCCCAGAAGAACACTCCGGGCGAGGTCTGCGTGTCGGACTTTTCCCACGCTGGGAGCGGCCCGAGCGCGGTCGAGCCGTACGGATGGCCGGTGATGGTATGGAAGCCACCCGACGGGCTGGTGGACGTCAGGACGCCGATATGGTTGCCCCAGGTTGTCCCGGTCGTATACGCGTAGTAGGTCGATCCCACCCGTATGACGTCGGGATCGGGCGCGTCCATACCGAAGGCGGGGCTGCTCGAGGGATAGACCTTCGGCGCCGGTCCAGTCGTGGCCGAGATGTTTCTCCCCCGCATCGCCGATGACGCCGGGCCGGTCGTCGCGGCCGTCGCGGCCGCCGCAGCCACGACCGCGGCCGTCGCGGTGGCGGCCAGAGCCAATCGCAACCGCGGGAATGCCGTCATCGCTAACCGATCGGCAGATTCGACGATCTTCTTATGCTCCGAGGTGCTGGCGCACCAGGGCAGCCAATTCCGCCGGCTTCTCGAGGGCGAGCAGGTGGGCGGCCCCATCGACATCCACCAACCGCGCCCCGACGATACCGGCCGCGTACGCCTCGGCGTGGGCCCGTGGGATCAGACCGTCGTCAACTCCGTGCACGATGAGGGTGGGTGCCGTGACGCGGTAGAGCCTCCGCTGGAGCTTGGGGTTGTGCAGATACGGCCGCCAGGCGATCTTGGCGGTGGCCGCCATCGACTGCAGCTGGGGCTTGATCAACTCGAACGGGATCTCCTGGTGCGAGTCGAGGATCGCCTGCGCCATGTGGAGGGCCTGGGCCATCGGGTGGCTCTGGTCGGCGAACAGGACCGCGGCCAGCTCCCCCGGCGACCGGTTGAAGATCTCGCCGATCTCGTGGCCTTTCAGGTACAGGCCGGCCGGGTTGACCAGGATGAGCGAACTCACCCGCTCGGGGTAACGGGTGGCGACCTCGGCGGCCAGCCATCCCCCCAGCGACATCCCCATGAAAGCGGGGCGAGCGACGCCGAGGGTGTCCATGACGTCGAGCAGATGGAACACGGCGTCTTCGATGTCGTCGATTTGATCGATGCCCTCGGACTCACCGAACCCGGGGAACATGGGCACCACTACGTCGAAGCTGTCGGCCAGGTCATCCAGCACCTCGACTCCGGGACCCTCTCCCGTCGCCGAGTGGAGATACACAAGCGTCGGCGCGCCGGGGCTGCCGCCGCGAAACACCTGCGTCTTGCCCAACTGGGTGGAGATCTTCTCCCCGTTGAGCGCGCCCACCGCTACCCGGCCGCCGAGGCGGTAGCGGTCGCCACCTGCGCGGGCGCATCGGGGAATTCCTTGCGCAGCCGGGGCATGACCTCGGTTGCGAACAGCTCGAGGTTGCGCCGGGTCTTGTCGGCTGGGAGGGTGCCCAGTTGGAACAGACCGAGGAGGTTCCCGGCGCCCAACCGATGGAGGCTCTCCACCAACTTCTCGTACACGGTGTCCGGGGATCCGACAATCGCGTACTGACCTTCGACCACTTGGTCCCAGGTCTCCAGGTTGATGGCGAACGTGTTGAGTCCCTTCACCATGGATTCCATCGAGCGCAGCGTGGTGTAACCGGGCGGTGACGCGTTGATGCCAGGCAACAGCCGCTTCACGAAGTAGAAAAAGTGGTCTTCGTACTCGCCGCGCGCCTGCTCGTCCGTCTCGGCCACATAGATGGGCTCCAGCCAGCCGAGTTGCTTCGGATCAGCCGTGTAGCCCTCGTTCTCGCACGCCTGGCGGAACAGGTTGAACGTGCGCTCGAAGACCGAGATGTGGAAGTACGGGATGCCCATGTACGCGTAGCGCCGGCGGGCCACGAACTCCATCGTCTCCAAAGAGCCGACCCCGGGTATCCAGATCTCCGGGTGGGGCTTCTGCACCGGCCGAGGCCACGTGTTGACGTAGCGGATCTGATAGTGCTTGCCGATGAACTCCTGGGGACCGGGCTGTGTCCACGCCTGCAAGATGAGGTCGTGAGCTTCGTAGAACCGCTCCCGGGCGTGCGCCGGGTTCATCGAGAACGAGTAGTACTCCGGACCGCCGCCTACGACGAAGCCGGCGATCAACCGGCCGCCCGAGATGCAGTCGATCATGGCGAATTCCTCGGCCACTCGGGTCGGGGGATCGTAAAGCGGAAGCGCGTTGCCGACCACGGCGATCTTGACCCTCTTGGTCTGCCGCGCCAGAACCGACGCGATCAGATTCGGCGACGGCATGATCCCGTAGGCGTTCTGATGGTGCTCGTTCACGCAGACGCCGTCGAACCCCAGTTCCTCGGCGTAGATGAGCTCGTCCAGGTAACGGTTGTAAATCTGGGTCCCGACGGCCGGGTCGAACAGCGTGTTGGGGCAGGTGATCCACGCCGGCCCGTCATAATCGGCCGGGAGCGCCGGATACGGCATGAGGTGGAACGAGAAGAAGCGCATTCGGATCCCTCGAAGTCGTTGGCGACTGGCGTGAGTGTACTCAGGGCGTGCCACGGACCGGTTCGCAGGTTCCCGCCATCGCGCCCCATACTGGTGGGGCAATGGCCGACCCGCTGCCACAGCCCCCTCGCTTCTCGCTCCCGCGGCTCCTAGCCGCCGGCAGCGCCGTGGCCTCCGTCCTTTTGGTAGGCATTGTCGTCGCGGTGAGGGGTCCATCCGGCCCCGCCCATGGGCGCGCACCACTACCGGCGTCAGCCACAGGCACGACCGCCCCGGCCTCGACCACAACCGTCCGGCCGCGGCCAACGACGACGACGTCGACGTCGACGACCGTCGCACTTCAACCCGGGCTCGGTATGGGTGACGCCGGCCCTGCCGTGCAAGCCCTGCAGCAGCGCCTGACCGATCTGAAATACGACCCCGGCACCATCGACGGCCATTACGGCACCGAGACCTGGCAGGCCATCATTGCCTTCCAGAAGGTGAGCGGACTGGCTCGCACGGGCCGAGCTACCTCGGACGTGACGACTGCCCTGGCCACTGCTACCCCGCCTGGCCCGCTGGTGGCCGCCGGTGGCGCCAGCCGGGTCGAGATCGACCTGCCTCGACAAGTCCTGATGCTCTATGAGGGCGACCAGTTGGTCCGCACCGTGATGATCTCCACCGGAGGCGGTTACCGCTACTGCGTCCCAAACCCTCCGGGTCCCGATCAGTGCGCGGTGGCCATCACCCCGGGTGGCTCCTACCGCATCTTCTATAAGTTCCTCGGGAAGCAAACGAACAAGCTGGGCGAGTTGTACAACCCGATGTACTTCAACGGCGGGATCGCCATCCACGGTGAGCCGGCCGTGCCCACCTCTCCGGCGTCGCATGGATGTGTCCGCATACCCATGTCCGAGTCGATGTGGTTCTTCAGCCGGCTGCCGGTAGGTGAACCCGTCTATGTGGTGGGCGGGGCCAAGGCGCCGGTGCCGTTCAACACTCCGGCGCCCAACGGCCAAGCGCCGGCGAGCGCCCCGGTACCGGTACCGACCACCACCGCGCCGACCACGACAGCGCCTGCGCCGACGACGACGACCAGCACGCTGCCGCCGACAACCGTGGCGCCCACCACCACGACCACGCCGCCCACATCAACCACCCGCCCCGGCGGCTGACCGCGCCAGCGGGGTAGGGGCCCCCTTTGGCGAGGAGGCCGGGGCATAAGCAGGGTCAGGCCAGTCAGGCGAGTGGGTCGGCGAAAGGATCGTCCGGCGCACGCGTCGGCGCGGGCGGTTGCTCCTCGGCGTCGGGGCCATACGCGACGTAGCCCGTGCGTTCCAGTTCCTCGGCCAGTTCCGGGCCGCCAGAAGCGACGATGCGACCGTCGGAAAGGACGTGGATACGGTCGGCCCGTAATTCGGCCAGCAGCCGGTTGTAGTGGGTGATGGCCAGGACGCCGAGGCCGGTCTCCGCCGTCTCCGCTTCGATGCGCCGGGCGACCGCTCGCAGGGCATCGACGTCCAGCCCGGAATCGATCTCGTCGAGCACCGCGATGCGGGGACGCAGGACACCGAGTTGCACGGTTTCGTTGCGCTTCTTCTCGCCACCTGACAGGTCGACGTTGAGGGGCCGGGAAAGGAACCGCTCGTCGAAGCCGACCCTCACCGCTTCGGACGCCACCAAGGCGCGGACCTCGGACCGGTCTCGTCCCGACGCCGCGAACGCCTCTCCCAGTGCCTCCTCCAGGCTGACACCCGGAACCTCGATCGGGTACTGCAACGCCAGGAACAGCCCGGCCCGGGCTCGTTCCCACGTCGGCAGCCCCAGCAACTCGAGGCCGTCGAGGGTCACGCTGCCGGCCAGCACCTCATAGCCGGGCTTGCCCATGAGGACATGGGAAAGGGTGCTCTTGCCGGACCCGTTGGGACCCATCACGGCATGCACCTCGCCCGATCGCACCTCGAGGTCCACGCCGCGCAGGATCTCCCGCCCGGGAATCCCGGCCCGAAGCCCCTCGATGCGCAATAACGACATCACTTCACTATGACCATGACGTCATCGCCTTCCACCCGGACCTCGAACACGGGGACCGCCTTGGTGGCGGGCAGACTTTGCGGCTTGCCGTCGACAAGCGAGAACGTGCTGCCGTGCTTCCAGCACTCGATCTCCCGCTCCTCGCATAGAACCTCACCGTCGGACAACGAAAAATTGGCATGACTGCACTCGTCGCCGATGGCGTAGAAGTCGTCGCCACAGCGCACCAGCGCCACTCTCAGCGACCCGATGTCAAAGCGACGGGCGCAGCCCGGCTCGAGGTCACCTACCGAGCAGAGTCGTACCGGATGGCGCGGCGACATCACCCCACCTCGATGGCATCGAGCTTGTCGGCCAATTGGCGGCGCAGAGCAATGTGGACACCGGCTACCGGAACTCGCTCCAGCACCTCGTCAAGGAACCCGAGCACGATCAGCCGCTCGGCCACCTCGGGCGGCACGCCGCGGCTTTCGACGTAGAAGCGTTGGTCCTCGTCGATGGGGCCCACCGCCGACGCGTGGTTGCAGCGCACCTCGTTCTCTTCGATCTCGAGGTTCGGGACTGAATCGGCGTGGGCGCCGGCACCGAGCACCAGGTTCCGGTTCGTTTGCATCGCGTTCGTGCCGGCCGCGCCCTTTCGCACGCGGATGAGCCCGCTGTACACCGAATGGGACCGATCGGCGACCGCACCCTTGAACAAGAGCTCGCTGGTGCTCTTCGGAGCGGCGTGATCTTGAAGGGTACGGAAGTCGTGCATCTGCTCGCCGGCCCCGAAGTAGACAGCGGAAAGCTGAGAGGTGCCGCCCTGACCGACGATACGGGAGTCGGTCCTGACGCGCGCGTAGTCGCCGCCGAGAGCAACCGATGACGACCGGAACGTCGCATCGCGGCCGACCTGGCTGGCTTGGTAACCGATCTGCCAGCAGCGGGGGCCGAGCAGCTGCAGGCTGGCGTAGTGCAGGTGGGCGGCATCGCCGAGGTCCATCGCGGCGACCGGAACGACCAGCGCGGCGCCGTCCGCCGACGCCAGGATCTCGACCACGGTGAGCTCGGCTTGGGCGGCCACCTGCAAGATGGTGCGGGTCGCGACCGTCGCCGAGTCGGCCGTGATCCAATGCACGATGACGACCGGGCGTTGCACCGCGATGCCGGCACCCACTCGAATCAACAAGGGCGACGTCGCCAGCGCCACGTTCAGCGCGCCGAAGACGTCCACCTCGGAGGCGACCGACGCCAGGGCATCTGACCCGTCGGCCACATCACCGGCCGCCAGGTCCACCACATCGACCCGGCTGGCTCCATCTACCTCAAGGGAGGAAAGGCGGCCGTTGCGGAGCACCGCCAGCGCGGCCAGGGGACCGGCGGCATGCACCAGGTCGGTGACGGCTGTTGGCAGGGCCTCGTCCGACGCGAGGTCCGGGATTGCCGCGTAGGCGTCGAACTCGAGTTGATCGACGCGGCTGTAACGCCACACTTCTTCCTCGGCGGTCGGCAGCGGTGCGGCCAGGAAGCGGTCGAGAGCGGCGGCGCGGCGCTCCTTCAGCCACTCCGGGCCGGAAAGCTTGGCGATGGTGTCAGCGGTGAACGTGTCTCATCCTCGCGGTCGCGAATAGGGGGGCCGGAACCCGACCCCCGCGACGACGCATTCTAGGCCCGGACCGCCGACTAGGCCGACAACGTGAGGCGGCCCGCGGTGCAGGCCGCCACCCGCCCGCCGACCCGGATGTTCCCGGCCTCAGCGTGCACCTCGATACGGCAGGGTCGTCCCATCTCATCGCCCTGGCGGATGGTTACGTCTGACCCGGTGCCCAGGTGCTCCCGCGCCAGGAGCCCAATCGGTCCAGCCGCCGACCCGGTTCCGGGATCCTCGGCGATGCCGATTCCCGGAAGAAAGACCCGGACGTGGAGGGATGCATCGTCGAGCCGGCGCATGACCGCCGCGCCCGGTCCACCCTGCCGCCGGGCGGCGGCTAGCAGCGCGGTTTGATCGGGAACCAGTTGCTCGAGCGAATCGGTCGTCGCCACCACCAGATGGGCCATTCCCCCGACCTTCACCCGCCACGCTCCATCCGCACCGCCCAGACCCAGGGCGTTAACAAGAGTTGCCGCGTCGATGTCCTCCACGGTGGGATCGGGCTGGGACATCACCGCGCCATCTACGGTGGCCTCGACGGTCACGGTCGCCCCAGCACTGTGCTGCTGCCAGCAGCCGGGGCCAAGCGCCCATGCCGTGCCGAGGCTCGGGTGACCAGCGAAGGGAAGCTCGGCGATCGGGGTGAAGATGCGCACGTCGTAGGTGTCCTTGCCGGTCACCACCGGGAAGGTGGTCTCGGGCAGGTTGAACTCGCGCGCGATGGCCTGCATCACCGGCTCGGGGCATGCGTCCAGGACCACACCGAGTGGGTTCCCGGCCAGCGGTCGGGCCGAGAACACGTCGACCGTGCGGAACCGGAGTTCGATCACAGCGGCCCGAACGCGCCCGGGTTGCCACCGTCGACGATCCCTTGCGCGCGATCGATCACCCGGCCGGCCATGGCGTGCTCCGTGAGCACCCAGAACCGTTCCTCGCGGATCGCGTCGAGGACCAGTCCAGCCACATCGTCCGGCGGCATCCCGGTGGCCAGGGACTGGCGCACGAACTCCCGCGCCATCTCCCCGGCCGGGTCAACGCCGCGCTCGGGGGGCGGCCCCAGTCGCGACGGCCAGTTCCGGTCGGCCTCGGCGATATTCGTCCTCACCCAGCCGGGACACAGCACCGACACCTTGACCGGTGAGGGCAGCATGCTGAGCTCCATGTGGAGGGACTCGGAGATGGCAACGACGGCAAACTTCGACGCGCAGTACGGCC
>CAXMLU010000419.1:0-13194 GCA_964194255.1 uncultured bacterium | reverse complement strand
CGCTTGACCCGCGTAGAAGAGTGGCTCGCCTACGCCCAGCCGGACATCCTGTGCCTGCAGGAGACCAAGCTGGCCGACGCCGCCTTCCCCGCTCTCGCCTTCCAAACCTTGGGCTACGAGTCGGCCTCGCACGGCGACGGACGCTGGAATGGGGTCGCCATCCTCAGCCGGGTCGGCATCGAGCAGGTGACCACCGGCTTCTGCCAACCGATGGACGCGGACGAGCCCGTCGACTCCATCGACCCACTGGAGAGCCGGCTGATCTCGGCCACATGCGGAGGCATACAGGTCTCGAGCGTGTACGTGCCCAACGGTCGCAGTGTCGACAGCGAGCACTACCAGTTCAAGCTGCGGTGGTTGGCTCAACTACGAGACCACCTGGCGGCTAGCTGCGATCCCGACACGCCGATTGCGGTCTGCGGGGATTTCAACATCGCGCCGGCGAATCGTGATCTCTACGATCCGGCCAAGTTCGTCGGGGCGACCCATGTGAGCCAGCCCGAACGCGATGGCCTTAGGCGGCTCGAGGACTGGGGTCTCATCGACGCCTTCCGCCTCGTCTACCAGAACGAGCGCCTGTTCTCGTGGTGGGACTACCGCGCCGGAGATTTTCACGAGGGTCGCGGCATGCGGATCGACCTGGTGCTGCTCAGCAAGCCACTGGCCGAACGGGTGACCTACGCCCTGATCGACCGCAACGCCCGCAAGGGCAAGCTTCCCTCCGACCACGCGCCGGTGCTGGTCGACCTGGCTTAGGGGTTAGCCGGCGCGAAGCAGAGTCAGCTGCCGCCGCTCGATAGGTAGGAGCGGCCGGAAGCTGTCCTCGTCGTGGAAAAGCTCCCACGGAAGCGGCAGGGCGGCTGCTCCCGATCCGGCCAAGGGCCGGGGCTTGCGCGGCTCGGGTCGCGACGAGCTGCCCCCTCTCCCCCGGTACACGATCAACCCGGAGACCGGGTCGGGCACGGCGTCGAGGGCGGCGGCCACCGCCGGTAGGGCCCGGAACGCCTCCCAGGCCGCCTCATCGGGAACCTCGAGCTCGAGCACCACACCCCAGGTGTGGCGGTGCCAGCTCCAGTCGGTGGCGCTCGAAAGGAAGCCAGCCTCCACCAGGGCGTCACCGTGGGCTTCAGACCAGAGGGACGCCGAAAAAGCTCCGTCGAGAACCTCGATCGAGAACCACATGGCGGGTGAGAGGGTACGAGGAACACGGGAGATTGGCAATAAAGGCGTCACCTTGCGCGGCATGTTCCGCAGCCGGCGGAGCCAGCGGGCCCGGCGCGGCCGCCAGGGGATGGACCCCACTAGGCCCCGAACTGGCGGCGCAGCTTGGCCAGGCCCGTACCCAGCGCCTGGCCGATGTCGGCGCGGGGCAGGTTGAGATCGCCATGGAGCTGCTTCATAGAGCGCACCGGATGGCCCGAGAGGCCGAACCGGGCGCTGATCACCGCCCGTTCCAAGGGCTCCAGGTCGTCGAGCAAGTGGGTCGATCGCGCCCGCACGCTTAACTGGTCCTCGTCGATGTCGTAGTCGACGTCGACGGGCTCGACGCCGGTATCGGAGTATGGCCACCCGTCTTCGGTCGGCCAGTAGGAGCTCATAGATCTGTTGTCGCGCCCCGTACCCGCGCCGTCAACCGGAACGTTCAGTTATCCACCCCTGGACCAGCTCGGCCTGGAGGCGGGCGTGCTCGGCCATGCCGGCGATGATGGCCGTCTCCACGGCCCGGCCCACCAGGAACACCTTGCGCACGGCCAACTCCCCCTCCGCCCATCGCCGGGTCGCCCGGCTTCCTTCCGCTTCCAAGCGAACGGTGCCGCTGCAGGTCAGGCGGTCGGCGTAGTGGTCGGGCAGGACCTGAAAGGTGCCGCGGTGGGTGCGGCGGTCATGGATCGAATCCTCCACCCAGGTCAGACGAGAGGGATCGATAACCGCCCTGACCGCGGCGTTGAGTTCCCCGGTGAATCGGTAGTGGATGCGCAGATGGACCGACGTGCCGTCGTCGTCCCGGCTCAAGAGCTCGGCCCCGCCCAGCTTGGGCAGGTCGGCTAGCCGCTTCAGTAAGTCCGGGTCGACAAACGCCTCCTCCACGACGGAGAGAGGGGCGGCCACCTGCTGTTCGATCCGGAACCGCACGGTCGGGATGGTACTGACTCAGGCGGTGCGGTCCCGCTTGGCGACGAGGGCCAGCAGGGTTTCGCCATAGCGGGCCGCTTTCACCGGGCCAAGACCGGGAACGGCGAGGAGCTCCGTGGCGGTGGTGGGGAGGGCGACAGCCAGGGCCGCGAGGGTGGCGTCGTGGAAGACCACGTGGGTGGGCACCTGCGCGGCCCGGGCCGCTCGCCGGCGCCATTCCGTGAGGGCGGCTAGCACCGTCGGATCGACGCCATCTCGGGCTGGCCGGCGCAGACGCTCTCTCGTCCGGCGCAGGTCGTCCGGCATCGCCTCGGTGACCTGTTCCGGGTGGGCCGACGTCTCGATGGCGGCCAGCCACGGCGAAGGCCGTCTCGTTACGGCCCGATCCCCAAACGACCGGCGGGCCGCCCACGAGCAATGCACTTCCTGTTGGGCGCGCGTAAGAGCCACATAGAGCAGGCGCCGCTCCTCGTCGACGTCTCGCCCGATCGGAACCAGGCCGTCCTCCAGGCCCACCAAGAACACCACCGGCCACTCCAGGCCCTTGGCCCGATGGAACGTGCTGAGGGTCACCGCATCGGCCGACGCGCTCGTGTCGCCGCCTCGGTCACCCCGGAGGGACGCGTCCAGCCACGCCACGAAGCCGGTCACCGTCGCCCCCGCGTCGAGCTGCAGGTGCTCACGTCCGAGGCCGCCGAGCAGTTCGATGGAGACCCGCCGCTCGTCATCCACCTCGGCGGCGGCCAAGCCCACGAGATCCGGCAGACACCGCGCAAGGGGTCCGTCACCCCGGCCGGTCAAGTCGGCCAGGGCGGCCGCCACCTCGGGTCGCTCGAGGAGACTCCGGCCGGCTACCCGTGACGGGATGCCAGCGGCCCGCAGGGCGCGGTCGACGATGACCAACTGGGCGTTGGTGCGCGCCAGCACTGCCAGCTGAGACCAGGCCACGCCCGGCCCGTGCCGCTTCCGCAGCGACGAGGCCACGCCCCGAGCCTCATCCATCTCGGACGGATATGACCGCACGGTGGGCGCCGGACCGTCCGGGCGGGTTGACCGGGCCAGGCCGGCGGGCCCGGTGGAACCGCCCAGCGCCGCGGTGGCGGCCGCCACGACCTGTGGGGACGATCGGTGATTGTCGTCCAGGCGCACCACCTCGGCGGTGGGATGGGCGGCCCGGAAGCCGGCGAGAAGGCGGGGGTCGGCGCCGTTCCATGCGTAGATAGCCTGGTTGGGATCGCCGACCACGCACAGGTCGGTGCGATCCCCGAGCCAGGTCAGAAGGAGCCGGTGCTGCAGCGGGTTCACGTCCTGGAACTCGTCGACGAAGATGTGACGCCACCGCCACCGCTGGGCGGCCGCGAAGCTGGCGTCGCTTTCCATCGCCGCCACCAGGCGGAGGAGCAGGTCGTCGAAGTCGACCAGCCCGCGCCGTCGCTTCTCGGATTCATAGCGGGCGTAGAGCGCGCCCATGGCCTCCGCCGGTAGGGGCGGCCGCCGCCCGGCGGCCTGAGCCAACCGGGCATAGTCGCCCGGCGCGACCAGGCGGGCTTGGGCCCACTCGATCTCGGCGGCCAGCTCGCCCACCTGGACGTCGGCGTGACCGACGGCGCGTCCGGCCAGCAGGGAGCCGAGCAGCCGGCCCTTGCGGTCAAGGAGGGCCGGGGCGGCCTCGTGGCGGTCAGCCCACCGCCGGCGCAACTCGGCGTAGGCCACGGCGTGAAACGTGCCGGCCGTGACCCGATCGCGCACGCCGAGCCGACGGAGCCGAGTGGCCAGCTCCCCCGCCGCCCGGCGGGTGAACGTGAGAGCCAGCACGTGACCGGCGTCGGCGGAGCCAGTGGCGACCCGATAGGCGATCCGCCTGGTCAAGACCCGGGTCTTGCCGGCGCCGGCGCCGGCCAGGATGCACAGGGGGGCGCTCGGTGAGACCACCGCCTGGAGCTGCGCAGGGGTCAGGCCGTCGAGGAGCTCCACGGCGACGACGGTACCGACGGGGTGTGACAAGAACGCGGACCCCCCGGCGCGCCACGGCCCCAAGTAGCCTTCGGGGTTTCCCCCTCCGTTCTCCTCGGGGCCGTCGCTCGGGGCCGCTCGCTGGTTGTTCGCCAGATGCCTCGCGGTCGTCCGGCGGACACTGCGCTTGCCTCGACCCGTTGCTCCGAGTGGGACGGCGCCAGGACCGGGTGGCTTGGGGCCGCCCCGTGTCCCGCCTCGCCTCGCTCTTCGTTCCGGGCTGTTCCCGCAGTGTGTATCAGTGCCGGCCAACCGTCAAGGGGCCGTAGAGACACGCCCGCCCACGGGTCACGCCACTAGCGTGACGGCCGTGTTGCAGGTCTACGCCGACGGTCGGATTTTCGGCTCTACCTATGGTGACGGGGCGACGCGCGTCCTCGGCCTGCACGGTTGGGGCCGAACGTCGCAGGACTTTTCGGCCGTGCTCAACGGCCTCGACGCGGTCGCGCTCGATCTCCCCGGATTTGGCTCCAGCCCCCCACCACCCGAGGCGTGGGGATCGGCCGACTACGCCGCCGCCGTGGCGCCAATCGTGCGGGAGCTGGGCGGCCCGGAGGCGGCCCCGCTGGTGGTGGTTGGCCATTCCTTCGGCGGCCGCGTGGCTGTGCATTTGGCCGCATCCCACCCGGAACTGGTGGATACCTTGATCCTCACCGGAGTGCCCCTGCTCCGGCCCACGGGTGCGGCGAAACGGCCGCCGGCCCTTCGCTTCCGGTTGGCCAAAGCGGCTCGCAAGCGGGGCCTCGTTAGCGAGGAACGCCTCGAGCGCCTGCGCCGGCGCTTCGGTTCAACCGACTATGCGGCCGCCACCGGCATCATGCGTCAGGTGCTCGTTCGGATCGTCAACGAAAGCTACTCGGAACAACTCCAGGCCATCCGCGCTCCGATCGAGCTGGTCTGGGGAGAGCAGGACGATGTGGCTCCGTACGCGACGGCCCAGGCGGCCGTCGAGTATTGCCAGGACGCCACCATCACGACGTGCCCGGCCACCGGCCACCTCACCCTGACGGGTGCGCCGGCTTGCGTCCGCGGCGTCATCGATCGACATCTCCAGCCCACGTGACGGTTGCCTACGCGGTACTCCTTGCCGCCGCCACCGGGGCGGCCGCCCTGTGCGGGCTGCGTTGGCTGCGCGTTGCGCAGCGGGAGCACTACCTGGCCGGCAGCGCGACGCGTTTCGCCCGACGCTGGTGGCTCGGGACCGGGCCGAACCGCCTCATGTGGCTGGCCGCCGCCCTCGGCTTCTTGCTGTCCGTGGTGGGGTTGCCCGAGGCGGGGGTGGTGGCGGCCGCCGCGCTCGCCGTCGGTCCGTTCGGCCTCGGCCTGCGGGGCCGGACGTCCAAGCTCGACTGGACCAAACGCCTCCGGCGGCTGGCGATCACGGCTGGCGCCGTCTCCCTCATTCCCACCGCCGTCGCCTGGGCCGTCGGCGGCCTCGGGTGGGGAGCCACGCTGATGGTGGCGGCCGCACTCCTTTCCCCTCTGGTCGTTGACGCCTCGCTGGCCCTCACCACTCCCGTCGAGCGCCGGCTGGGCCAGCCTTTTGTCGTTGCCGCCGATGCCCGGCTGCGAGCCGTGCACCCCGACGTAGTGGCCGTGACCGGCTCGTACGGCAAGACCACGACGAAGGGCTACATCGCCCACCTGGTCGGCGGCACGAAGACGGTGGTGCCCTCGCCGGCCAGCTTCAACAACCGCGCCGGGTTGGCCAGGGCCGTGAATGAACATCTGGTTCCGGGGACGGAGGTGTTCGTGGCCGAGATGGGCACGTACGGGCCGGGCGAGATCGCCGACCTGTGCGCGTGGATTCGGCCCCGCATCGGAGTGATCACCGCCATCGGCCCCGTCCACCTCGAACGCATGCGGACAGAGGAACGGATCACCGCCGCCAAAGCCGAGATCCTCGAAGGGGTCGAAGTGGCCGTGCTCAACGTCGATGACCCTCATCTGGCTGCACTCGCCGACAAATCGGGGAAAAGGGTGGTGCGCTGTTCGGGTCGCGTCGGTGGCGCCGATGTTTGCGTGCAGGACGGAGTCGTCTGGTCCGGCAGCGAACGGCTGGGCCTCCTGGCCGACTCCGAATCGGTCGCTCCCACCAATCTGGCCTGCGCGGTGGCGGTGGCCCTCGAGGTCGGCGTGCCCGCTGAGGCGATCGCGGCCCGGCTGCCGACCCTCTCCGTCCCTCGGCACCGGTTGAGTGTCGGCACCGGCTCGACCGGCGTCACCATCATCGACGACACCTACAACGCCAACCCGGCCGGCGGCACCGCCGCGTTGTCCGCACTTCGGGCGCATGCCCAAGACGGCGGCCGGCGAGTGGTGGTGACACCCGGCATGGTCGAACTCGGGCCGCGGCAACAGGAGTTGAACCGCGAATTCGCAGCCGCAGCCGCCCTCGCGGCCACCGATCTGGTGATCGTCGGCAACACGAACCGCGCTGCCCTGTTTGAGGGCGCGGCCGGCGGACCGGCCGCATTGGTCACGGTTGAGACGCGAGACGAGGCGGTGAGCTGGGTGCGGGACCAGCTCGGGACGGGCGACGTGGTGCTCTACGAGAACGACCTGCCCGACCACTACCCGTAGGATCAGCTTATGAGCGCCGGTGTGATCTTCGGTGGGCCTTCGCCCGAACACGACGTCAGCATTCTCACCGGACTGCAGGCGGGGCGGGCACTGAGCGGCGACGCGACGGCGGTGTACTGGGACAAGCTCGGGTCGTTTTGGGAGGTCGACACGGCGTCGGAGGCTGCCGACTTCCTGGACGGCGCACCGAAGGGGTCGAGGCCGCTTCGCCTCGTTGCGGGCGGGGCCGGCGGCGGGTTTGTTACCGCCAAGGCTGGCGTGCTCGGCAAGGACAAGCCCCTGAGCGTCGACGCCTTCGTCAACTGCTGCCACGGCGGACCGGGCGAAGACGGAACCCTTCAGGGCAGCCTCGATCTGGCGGCGGTCGCGTATACCGGCCCGACCGTGGCCGGCGCCGCCCTGGGAATGGACAAGCTGGCTTTCGGCGCAGCGGTGGTGGCGGCCGGACTTCCCTCCTTGCCGCGCGCCCTGCTGAGTGCCGAAGGCGGCCCTCCCCTGTTCGACGGCCCGTACATCGTCAAGCCTCGCTTCGGCGGTTCGTCTATCGGGATTGAAGTGGCCGGCGACTGGAGCACCGCCCAGGCCCTGCTCCGCACCTCCGTCCACTACCGGAGCGGAGGAGTGGTGGTCGAGCCGTACCGTCCGTCGTCGTTCGACCTCGAGGTCGGGCTCCGCACCTATCCGTCCCTCCAGACGTCCGCCATCGCCAGGCCGCTGCGGTCATCCGGATCGGCCGAGATCCTCGGCTACCGCGACAAGTACCTGGGCGGCGACGGCATGGTCTCCGCCCCGCGCCAGCTTCCGGCCCAGATCTCGCCGGCGATGGAGAAAGCCGTGTTCGAAGCTTCGCGGGTCGTGGCCGCGCTGGCTGGGTTGCGAGGCGTGGCCCGGCTCGACTTCCTCGTTGACGGCGACGACCTGTACGTCAACGAGATCAACACCATCCCGGGCTCTCTGGCCAAGTATCTCTGGGACATGCCGTTCGCCACGCTGCTGGCCGACATGCTCGCCGAGGCCACCGCCGTCCCCGCGTTTCACTATGACTCCACGGGCGCGGACGGCCTGGCCCTGCGGTCGGCGGCGGATATCGCCAGCAAGCTCGGATAGACGCCGCGCCGGGCCCCGGCACAAGGTTTACGCTCGCGCCGATGCCCTTTCCGAAGAAGCTGCTCAACGAGGGCGAGGAGATCGTCCTCGACCTGCGGCCGCACTGGTGGTTCCTGGTCGGGCCGGCGGCGGCCCTCCTGGTCACGGTCGTGGCCTCGATACTGCTCCTTAGCGTCCACGGCGTCCTGCACGACTACGGACTGTGGGTCACGACCGGTCTGGCCGTCCTGGCCTTGCTGTGGTTCGCGGGCCGGTACTGGCGGTGGACGACGACGGAATTCATCGTCACCAGTGACCGCCTCATTCGCCGGGACGGCATCCTGGCCAAGAACGGCAAGGAGATCCCACTCGAGCGGCTGAACGACATCGCCTACCACCAGACGGCTTTCGAGCGCATCATCGGCACGGGCGACCTCATGATCGAGTCGGCGGGCAAGAGTGGCCAGGAGGTGTTCCCCGACCTGCCCAAGCCCGGGCTCGTGCAGAACGAGATCTACCGTCAGATCGAGTTGATGAAGACCCGCGATGCGGACCGCATGGCCGGACGCCGGGAACTCTCCGTTCCGGAGCAGATCGAGAAGCTCGACGAGCTCCGCCAGCGCGGCGTCATCTCCCAGGCCGAGTTCGACGCGAAGAAGGCGCAGCTGCTCGACCGCATGTGAGCGTCCCGGCGTGACTCGACAGAACTGCGACGTGGTCGTGGTCGGCGGCGGGGCCATGGGCTCCTCGGCGGCCTGGTGGCTGGCCCGGCGGGGCCGTCACGTGGTGCTGCTCGAGCGCTTCGAGCAGGGCCATGTCCGGGGCAGCTCACACGGCGGCTCGCGGATCTTCCGCTTCGCCTATCCCGACCCCGACTACGTCCGGCTGGCCCAGGCGGCGTTGCCGCTGTGGCGGGAGCTCGAGGCGGACGCCGGTCGATCGCTGCTCGACACCACCGGCGGGCTTGACCACGGGCCGCGTGCCTCGGTGCAACCAGTCGCAGACGCCCTCATGGCCTGTGGCGCTACCGCCATCTGGCTGTCGCCAAAAGAGGCCGAAGAACGCTGGCCCGGCATGCGGTTTGAGCACAGTGTGTTGTACCAACCAGACGGGGGACGATGCCTGGCCGACGCGACGGTCCGCGCGTTGCAGGACCGGGCGGCCGTTCATGGAGCCATCGTGCGGTTCGAGTCACCGGCAACCTGCCGGCCTGAAGTGGACGGCGTCGTGGTGCGCTCTGGCGACTACGAGTACCGGGCGCCGGTGGCGGTGCTCGCGGCGGGCCCGTGGGCGGCCGACGTTGTCCCCGTACCGCTCCCCCCTCTGACCGTCACCAGGGAGCAGATCTTCCACTTCCGCCCGGTCGACCCGGCTTTGCCGTGGCCGAGCTTCTACGCCCACGGAAAGCCACCCCGTTACGGCCTATGCACCCCGGGAGAGGGCGTGAAGGTGGCCGAGCACCTCACTGGCTCGGTGACCGACGCCGACCGCCGCAACTTCGAGATCGACGCCGAGGGCCGGGACCGAATCCGCGAATACGTGGAACGGTGCATGCCCGGGCTCGACCCGACGCCGGTGTCGGCCAGCACGTGTCTCTACACGTTGACTCCCACCCAAGACTTCGTGATCGACCGGTCGGGTCCGCTGGTCGTCGCCGCCGGATTCTCCGGTCACGGGTTCAAGTTCACGCCGCTCATCGGACGGCTCCTGGCCGACCTGGCCGAAGGCACCCCGACCGGATCGCACCCTCGTTTCCGCATGACGCGTTAGTCGTGTGGATCTGGCGGGCCTTGCCTCCGGCGGGCCTTGCCTCCCGCGGGCCTTGCCTCCGGCGGCCTGCAGCGGCCTGCAGCGGCCGATTGCCGTCCTCCCTACGAGCTGGCGGTGCCGAACGTCCGAGTCATGAGGTCGTCGTGTTCCAACTGATGGAGGGCCACGCTGCCTATCGCCGGCGAAGCCGACTCGGACCTGGCCACATACCGGAGCCGGAAATCGTCGCCCACCAGGCGGGCCAGCCGGGGCGCCACGAACGTCCATGCGCCCATGTTCTCCGGTTCTTCCTGCAGCCAGACGACTTCCTCCGCCGAGGGGTACGAGGCGAGAGCGTCGGTCAGCTGCTGTTCCGGCCACGGGTTGAGCTGCTCGACTCGGACGATCGCCGCTCCCGGCGGGTCGGTCTTGGGCCGGGCGTCGACGGCCTGCACCGAGATCTTGCCGGATGCCAGGACGATGCTGCGCACCGCATTCCTGTCGGTGATGGTGGCGTCGTCGATGACTTCGCGGAAGGTGCCGTCCGTAAAGTCCGCGACCGGTGACCGTGATTCCGGCCTTCGCAACAGCCACTTGGGGGTGAACACGATGAGCGGCTTCTTGGCCGTGCGACGGACCTGACGCCGCAACACGTGGAAGTACTGCGCCGCCGTCGTGCAGTTGACGACCTGGATGTTGTCCTCGGCGCAGTTTTGCAGGAAGCGTTCGATGCGCGCGGAACTGTGCTCAGGACCCTGGCCTTCGTAGCCGTGCGGAAGCAGGAGCACCAGCGGCGACGTTTGCCCCCACTTGTCCTCGGCCGCCGCCAGGAACTGGTCGACGATGATCTGCGCGCCGTTGATGAAGTCGCCGAACTGGGCTTCCCACGCGACCAGGGCCTCCTTCTGAACCACCGAATAGCCGTACTCAAAGCCGAGGGCCGCGTACTCGGACAGGAGCGAGTCGTAGATCATGAAGCGCCCGCCCTCAGCCGCCGACGCCAGCGAGGCCAGGGGCACGTATTCCGTCTCGTTGTGGTTGTCGACGATTACGGCGTGACGCTGGCTGAACGTGCCCCGCCGGCTGTCCTGGCCGGTGAGCCGCACGTCCGCCCCTTCCAGCAGCAGGGACCCGATGGCCAACGCCTCTCCCAGAGCCCAGTCGGCTTGGCCGGATGCCCACAGCTGCGCCCGCTGGTCGAATTGCCTGGCCAGTTTGGGGTGCATGGTGAAACCGGGCGGCGTGTTGTGGAGAGCGGCGGCCACCTGGTCGAGCACCTGACGCGGCACGGCGGTGTCGACGCGGGGCAGCACCGACGGCACGAGGGGCACCGGCAATGACGTCGGTTTGGGCGGGGCCGACGAGCGGGTCTCGTCGAGGGCGGCCTGAAGCCGGGCCGAGAAGTCGTCGAGGGCCTTCTCCGCCTCCTCGAGGGAGATGTCGCCTCTGTTCACCAACGCTTCCGTGTACAGCTTGCGAACGCTCCGGCGATTCTGGATCCGCTCGTACATCACCGGCTGGGTGTAGGAAGGGTCGTCTCCCTCGTTGTGGCCGAAGCGCCGATAGCAGACCTGATGGATGACGACGTCCTTGTGGAACGCCTGGCGGAAGGCGAAGGCGAGGCGAGCCACCCGGACGCACGCTTCCGGGTCGTCGCCGTTCACGTGAAACACCGGGGCCTGGACCATCTTGGAGATGTCGGTGGCGTAGACCGACGAGCGGGCCGAAGCAGGAGACGTTGTGAATCCCAGCTGATTGTCGATGACCAGATGGACGGTCCCCCCGGTGCTGTAACCGGAGAGGGCGGACAGGTTCAGGGTCTCGGCCACCACGCCCTGGCCGGCGAAGGCGGCGTCCCCGTGGATGAGCAGCGGCAGAACCTCGCCGCGCTCCTCGGCGGTCCCGGCGGAAGCGAGCAGGTCCTGCTTGGCCCTGGCCATTCCCTCCACGACCGGGTCCACGGCTTCGAGATGGGAGGGATTGGACGCTAGGGTGACGGCAATCCCGATGCCGGACGCACCGACATACTTGCCGGCCGCGCCCTTGTGGTACTTGACGTCGCCGGAGCCCTGGGTGGTCGCCGGGTCGATATCTCCCTCGAATTCCCTGAACAGCTCCCCGTAGGACTTCCCGACAATATTGATCAGGACGTTGAGCCGGCCGCGATGGGCCATACCGAGGACCGCTTCGGGGAGTCCGGCCCGCGCCGCCTCGTCCAGCACGGTATCGATGATGGGAATGGCGGACTCGGCCCCCTCGAGACCGAACCGCTTCTGGCCCACATACTTGGTGTGGAGGAACCGCTCGAACGCCTCGGCCGCGTTCAACCGGTCAAGGATGTGGCGCTGCTCGTCCTTGGACAGCTGCGTGGAGACGCCCTCGACGTGCTGATGGATCCAGTGCTTCTGGTCGGGCTCCTGGATGAACATGTACTCGACGCCGACCGTGCGGCAGTAGGCGTCCCGCAGGATGCCGAGGATGTCGCCCAGCGGAAGCACATCGCGTCCGGCCAGGCCGTCGGTATAAAACTCCCGGTCGAGATCCCAGAGGGTGAGCCCGTACGTCGCCGGATCGAGCTCGGCGTGCATGTGCGGCTCTTTGGCGGCCAGCGGGTCGAGGTCCGCAATCAGGTGGCCCCGCACGCGGTACATGTTGATGAGGGTCTGGACGTGAACCTGCTTGGCCAGCTGCACCTGCTCGCGGTCTACCGGGTTGACATCGCGCCTCCACCGCACCGGCTCGTACGGCACATGCATCGACCGGAAGATGGCGTCGTAGAAACCGTCTTCTCCGAGAAGCAGCTTGTGCACCCGCTGGAGGAAGAGGCCCGATTCGGCCCCCTGGATGATGCGATGGTCGTAGGTCGACGTCACGGCAATGACCTTGCTCACACCCATCTCGGCCAGGATGTGGGGATCGGCGGCTTGCCACTCCGCCGGGTAGTCGAGGCTGCCGACACCGACGATGACGCCCTGACCGGGCATCAGCCGCGGCACGGACTGGACGGTGCCGATCGTGCCGGGGTTGGTCAGGCTGACGGTGACCCCGCTGAAGTCGTCGACCGTAATCTTGCCGGTTCGCACCTTGCGGATGAGATCCTCGTAGGCAGTCCAGAAACCTTGGAAGTCGAGGGTGTCGGCTTGTTTGATGCAGGGGACCAGCAGGGTGTGGCTGCCGTCGGACTTCTCCTGGTCGACGGCGAGTCCCAACCCGACGTGCTCGTGACGGATCACGCCGGGGGGAGCCCCAGCTTCGCCGCGAACGAACGAGGAGTTCATCACGGGCATTTCGCGGATGGCTTGCACGACGGCAAAGCCGATGATGTGGGTGAAGCTGACCTTTCCCCCCCGGGTCCGGGCCAGATAGTTGTTGAGAACCTTGCGGTTCACCTCGAGGAGGCGGGCCGGGATGGTCCGCACGCTGGTCGCGGTCGGTACGGAGACGCTGGCTTCCATGTTGGCCACGATGCGAGCGGCGGCCCCTCGTAGCGGTGTCACCGGCTCCGGTGCGGTGGCGGGCATGGCGGCCGTGGTGGGGATGGCCGCGGCGGGCGCGGCGGCCAGCTGGCTCGGGGCCGGTGGCGCGGCCGCGGCGTCCTGGCTCAGGGCGGGCGCGGCTGGGGCCGCCTGG
>CAXMLU010000418.1:0-6916 GCA_964194255.1 uncultured bacterium | reverse complement strand
CCCCGCCGTTCCGTACGCGCAACAGGTCGAAACTCAGATAGCCACGCTGCGGGGGTACCTGGTAGCCACGCTGCCGCTCTACCGGGTCGGCCGGGCGCCGGGCGCCGGGCCGGGGGATTGCTGGCGACTGGTCCTGGCCGCGCCCCTTTACCCTTCCCCTCCCTACGGCCAGCGAGCCGTCTTCTGTTTTGACGCCGTCACCGCCGCGCCGATCTATTCGCAGCAGATCCGTCCCCAAGCCACCGACACCCTCCAGGCCACGGATGTGCGCGGCACCGTCACGGACGCTGAGCTCACCGTCGCCAGTCCGCCGGGACGGTGAGGGCCGGAGCGGCGATAGACGCTCGGCGGGCGCGTCCGTCGCCTGAAGGGTTCCAGCCCCCACCATGTGTCCCGGTCCGGCGACGAACTGGGGAAGGGAACGTCGCTCTCCAACTTTCGGCCGGTCTTCAGCGTCGCTTGAGAAGAATTCTCACGGAGTGTGGTCAAGTTCGTTCATAGATCGCCGGGTAGCGTGGCCGCCGTGGAGGCCCGCACCCGCTCCTATCTCACGTTGGTGGTGGTGTGCCTCGGGTGGGGCACCATTCCGCTCATTGTGAACAGCGTGGACCTCCCCGCCCAGGACATCGTCGCCGCCCGGCTGTGGGTGGCCGCCGCCGGGCTGGGTGCGGCTCTCTCGGTAGGTGGCCGGCGCTTTCCCGGGCCCCGATTGCTGTCCGTGCGGCCGCTCCGTTGCGCCCTGGCCGCCGGGATCCTGGCCGCGCACTGGCTGGCTCTCTTCGCCGCTTACCGGCGGGCGCCGGCCGGCACCGTCATATTGCTGGTGTACCTGGCCCCGGTCGTCATCGCCGCGGTTGCGCCCCGCGCCCTGGGTGAGATTCTCGGCGGCCGGACGCTCGTCGCCCTGGCTCTGGCCGTGGTCGGGTTCCTGCTCGTCGGCGGGCCAGCCGTTCGTTCCGCCGGAGCCGCTGGGCTGGGCCTGGGCGTGCTCGCCGCCGTGAGCTTCGCCGCTCTGGTCATCATCTCCAAGCCGCTGGCCGAGGACTACGGCGGCCTCCGGCTGGCCTTCCTGGAGATGGCTGGCGCCGGCCTGGTCCTCGTGCCGGTCGCGGCGCTGTCATCGTGGGGTCACCCCGAGGTGTCATGGCTCTGGCTGGTCCTCCTCGGGCTGGCCCATACTGCGCTGGGAACTGGCGTGTACCTGGCGGCCCTCGCACGGGTGCCGGCCACGCACGTCGGCATCCTCGGCTACCTCGAGCCGGCCAGCGTCGTCGTCTGCGGATGGCTGTTCCTGGCGCAGCGGCCAGGACTGGGAACGCTGGCCGGCGGCATCCTCATCGCCGCCGCCGGCGCGCTCGTCGTTCGGTCCGCCGTCGTTCCGGAGGTGCCTGGTGTTCCTCGGTGACAACCTGCTTCCGCTGCTGGTGCTCGCCATCGGCGGAGCGCTGGCCGTCGGCAACGGTCTGGCCTTGATCCGTCCGCCTTCGCAGGCCCAAAAGGGCGACCTGACCCGAGCGCCCGTCGCTCGCAGCGTGGCCATGGCCGCCGTCGGTCTCATCGCCGCCATCTGGGCCATCGCCACCCTGGCCATGCACTGAGCGCCGGTTACGCCGGGAGCTCGTGGTCGTCCCAGCGACCACATTGCAGACCGACCACATTGCAGACCGACCGCATCGGTCGGCCCTCCCGCCAGCTACTGGATCAGCGAGGCGGTATCCCGTACGAACGCCACGAGGCCGTCGGCATCGAGGGAAAGGCGGGGCTGGACGATTACGCGGTGCACACCCAAATCGGAAAATGCGGCGAGGAGCTCAGGATCGATCCGCCCCCGCGGCGTCACGCTGATCTCCAGCGGACCGAGATCCGCGGGGCGGGCCACCTGCTCGGCGGCCGCCCGTAAGCCGGCCAGTTGTTCGGCCGTCTGCTCCACGGTGAGCGCGAATCCGTACCAGCCGTGCCCGCACCGCACGGCCCGTCGGTGCGCGGCTGGGCTCCGTCCCCCCACCACGATCGGCACCGGCTGTTGTACGGGTCGCGGGTAGGCGTCCACGCCGGCAAAGGACACATAGTGGCCGGAGTAGGCCGGCTTCGGCATCGACCACAGGGCCTGCATGGCCTCCAAGTACTCCGTGCTGCGAGCGCCCCGATCCGCCATCGGTACGCCGATCGCCGTCATCTCCGGCTCGAGGTAGCCGACGCCGAGGCCGAACTCCAGCCGGCCACCGGACAGGACGTCGAGACTGGCGAGCTCTTTGGCCAGGACCACCGGATTTCGCTGGGGCAGGATCACGATGCCGGTCCCGAGCCGCACGCGCGTCGTGCACGCTGCGTAGAAGGAGAGGGCGGTGATCGGATCGATGATCGGATCCTGCGGTCCCATCGGCGAGGGTGGCGCCTGAGGATCGGGGAGCACGACGTGTTCGCCGGCCCACAGCGAGTCGTAGCCGAGTTCCTCTGCGAGCGGCCCGATCCGGAGCATGACCGCCGGATCGGTGCACGCCCCCATGTTCACCGAGAAGAGTCCGAGTTTTGTCACCATCCCTCCATCATTTCGCGGCCAGCATGGTGTCTTCCCATGGACCTTGGCCCGCTACGCCGCCACCGCGAATTCCGCCTCCTCTACCTGGGCCAAGGGGTGTCGTTCGTCGGCAGCATGATCACCTACGTGGCGGTGCCCTACCAGGTGTACCGGCTGACGCATTCGTCATTGGCCGTGGGCCTTCTGGGTCTAACCGAGGTCGTGCCGCTCGTGGCCTCGGCGGTGTTGGGCGGGGCTTTGGCCGATGCCAAAGACCGGCGCCGCATGGTTCAGCTGAGCGAGCTCGGTCTGATGGCGACGTCGGCCGGCCTGGTGGCAAACGCCTCCCTGGCCCATCCGATGTTGTGGGCTCTCTATGCCGCTTCGGCATTGGCGGCCGTGTTCGACGGCTTGCAGCGGCCGTCGCTGGACGCCCTGGTCCCTCGCTTGGTGGACCGCGACGAGCTCGAGGCGGCGGCGGCTCTGCAGGGTTTTCGGGGCACGATCGGCATGATCGGCGGCCCCGCTTTGGGCGGACTGTTGGTGGCCACCATCGGGTTGGCCGGCACCTACGGAGTCGACGTCGCGACGTTTGGGGTGTCATTGCTCGCCCTCCGGCTCATGCGAGCGGTTCCACCCCCGGCGGGTGCCGAGCGGCCAAGCATCCGGCGAATCATTGAGGGTTTCCGCTACGCCCGCTCCCGCCAGGAGTTGTGGGGAACGTACCTGGTTGACATGAATGCCATGTTCTTTGGCATGCCGAGCGCCCTCTTCCCTGCCCTGGCCGCCCGTCTCGGTGGGGCCGGCAATCTGGGCCTGCTTTACGCCGCCCCCGCGGTCGGATCGCTGCTGGCCACGGTCACCGGCGGCTGGGTCAAGAAGGTCTCACGCCACGGACTGGCGGTGGCCGTTGCCGCTTCGGCGTGGGGGGCGGCCATCGTCGCCTTCGGACTTTCCGCGTCTCTGATTCCCGCGTTGTTGTTCTTGGCTTTAGCCGGCGGCGCCGACATGGTGAGCGGACTGTTCCGCATGACGATGTGGAACCAAACCGTCCCCGACGAACTGCGAGGCCGGCTGGCGGGCATCGAAATGATCAGTTACTCGACGGGGCCGAGTCTGGGGAACGTCGAAGCCGGTGCCGTCGCCTCGCTCGCCGGCGTGCGGACATCGATCGTCTCCGGGGGCGCCGCTTGTGTCGTCGGCTCCGTGCTTCTCACGTGGGCCCTCCCCGGCTTCCGCCGGTATCGGGCCGTGCGTCCGGCCGCGGCGCCGGCATGACGACCTCCGGTCGAGACGAGGTCCTGGCCTGGGCCGCCGAGTCTCGCCGCCGCCGGGACGAGATCGTGGCCGGGGTGTTGGAAGCCCGATTTGATCCGCTGGTCGGACCCATCAAAGCGGTCGTCGTGGTGCAGGCCATTCCTGCGGTGGGCAAGGTGGCGTCGCGGCGAGTGTTGATCGCGCGCGGGCTGGAAGGGGCCCGCCTGGCCGACCTCGACGACGAGGCGGGCGCCGCTCTTCTGGAAGCGGTGTCAGGTCGGTCGGCGCCGGCGGCGCACGACGAGGCCGACCGCCACCGCCCCGACCACGACCGCGGCACCACCGGCGATGGCGATCACCGTCCCTGACGAAGAACCGCCTTTGCTGGTCGTGACCGGCGTCGTGCCGCCTTTGCGCGCCGCCAGGTAGACGCCTGGGTCGGTGAAGCTGGCGACCACGCTCTGACCGCTGACGAAGGATTCGAGCAGCCGCCAGGTGCGGCCGTTGTCCGTGGAGAACAGGAGGACGTCGGCCACGGTCGGCGGCTTGATCACCGTGTTCCCTGGCTTGGTGCTGGGTCCGACCAGCGTGCCGGACGGCTGATAGATGACCGAAAGGCGATAGGCGTTCCCCGCCGCCGCGTACCCGCCCGGGGGACGGCCAACCTTGTCGGCGCACAGCGCCTCGATGGACGCTTGCAGGCTTGTATCGGGCGGGTGCGGCGGGAACTCGCCAGCGACCAGGCTGAAGAGGGCTTGCCCGTCGCCGGTGGCGGGCGAGGCGGCTTGCGATCCGGCCGCGTCGAGGACGATCGGAACATGCAGCGGCTGAGGGGCGATGTTGTCCGACTTGCGGTCGGGTGGGGGACAGACCCATTGGTACGGAAGGTTCCCGGTGAAGCCATCGAACAGCGGCCGCACATGACGACCGCTGAGACGCATGGTGAGCAGTCCGGCCACCAGGTAGACGGCGACCAACAGGAGACCCCATCGCAATCCCTGCCGCCGAAGGCGCGTCACGCTGAAACGGTTGACGAGATCGGCACGACGGAGATGCCGGTGGTGGCGAAGGCCGGCGGCCACACGACCGCTCGCTGGCCCGGTGCCACCCATTCCCAGATGACACTGGCCGCGCCCCGGTTGGCCCCGGCGTCGGGGGCGCCCGGAGGAGCCAGATCGAGGCCGCTGCCATTGGCCAGGCTGCCCGGGGCCAGCTTCGTGGTCAGCGCCGCCGAGGCGACCCCCTGCGCCGTCAACGCCGCGGCGCGGGGCAGCACATGGTCGACGAGCGCCCAGGTGTTGGCGAAGCCGCCCAGGGCCGCCGCCGACATCTCGGCGTGCCACCGGCTCTGATACCGAGCCCGGGCCCACGCCAGCTCTTGGCGGGCCGGCGCCAGCAACGCGTCGGGCCGGATCACCTGGCCATCCGGCTTGTCGGAGGCGAACAGGCCGACTGCATCGCGGCCCAGCTGGGCTCCGAACGCCGGCATGCAGTAACTCGAGCTGGTTCCGATGCTGGCGAGGAGGGGCACGTTGGCCGCCACCGTCGCGCGGCGCATCGCCACCCCGTCCTCGAGATAGGCGGCGACCACCAGCACGTCCGGTTTGGCCGCCGCTAGCCGGGCCACCAGCGGGCTGAAATCGGTCGTGGCCGGCTGGTACGAGAACGAGCCGGCCAGGATCTGACCGGCCGTGCTGACCTGGTCCAGCGCGCCCTGCCCCACGGCGCGGCCGTACGCGTCGTTGACGTAGGCGACGGCGTAGCGCAACGGATGGTGCGGAGGCAGCCGGGCGTCGAGCTCATCGCCGACGAAACTGACGGCCGCCCGGCCCAGGTTGGCGCCCATCGGTGCCAGGCGGAAGAAGCTCCGGCCGGGTTGCATAGCGGCGTTCGTCTCGCCCACCGCGCCGGTTTCCCAGAGCAGCTGGCCGCGTCGGGCGGCGGACACGGCCGCGGTGGTGGAGAGCAAACTCTGATGTGTCCCCAACACCAGATCGACGCCGGCGGCATGGAGCTGGTCGAAGACGCCGGGCACGGCGTCGGGGGACTCCGCATCTTTGAGCGTCAGGGTGACGTGCCGACCGTGCACCCCGCCGGCCGCGTTGATCCGATCGACGGCCAGCTGGGCGCCTCGCCACTCATCCACGCCGTCGGGCCCGTATCCGCCGCCAACCGGGTAGACGGCGCCCAGGCGGACGACAGGGGTCGACGAACTGCAGGCCGGGAGACTGGCGCCCACCACCATGAGCGCGGCCACTGGCCAGGCTCGAAGGAGCAACCGCATCACTTGACCGAGAAGAGGACGGACGCCACCACCCGATTCTGGAACGGAAGGTGGTCGGTAGCCACGAACTCGGCCTGCACCAGGTGGGAGCCCGGCGTGAGCCCGGTCACTGGCTGCGTCAGGCCCTGGGTCATCGAGACGAGCTTCTGGTCGACGAGCACGTGGATGTGGCCCTGGTTGGGCGTCACCTTCAGGTTGGTGAAGGGGACGATGCTGGCCCCCGTGAGCTGCAGCTGCAGGATGATATCGGCCCCGGTCGTCTCGTTCGGCACCGGCTGCAGGATCGTCAAGTGGGCGGTCGTGGTCGGCCGGCCGGGCCGGCCTGAGCTGGAGCTGCCGCCGCAGCCGCCGGCTAAAGCAACGGCGAGGAGGACGGTCGCGATCAGGCGGCCTGGGGTCGTGCGCATGTCGCAGGGACCCTACCGTAGGCAGTAGGCCCAGCTGGGGGCGGGTTTAGCCCACCTTGACAGAAGTCGTTAGGACGACCTAACAATTGTGGCAGTGTCCTCTGGCCAGGTCCTCGTGCTTGGAGCTCTTGCCGGGCTGACCATTTTCCTGGGTCTGCCCATGGCCCGCCTGCGTCAACCCGCACCCGGCCTCAAGGCATTTCTCAACGCCGGGGCCATCGGCATCCTGCTCTTCCTGCTGTGGGACGTCCTGTCCAACGCCATCGATCCGGTGACGCTGGCCATGCAAGCCGCCCAGGATGGCCGGGGCACCTGGTGGCGCTTCGCCGGCCTGTCGGGCGCATTCGGAGGCTGCCTCGCTGTCGGGCTCCTCACCCTGGTCTATTTCGACCGCTGGCGCTTCTCTCGGCAGCCGTCCGTCGCGCCACCCTTTGGGCCGGGCGCGGCCGC
>CAXMLU010000417.1:0-5023 GCA_964194255.1 uncultured bacterium | reverse complement strand
TGGTCGTGGTCGTGGTCGTGGTGATGGTCGTGGTCGCCCGCACGGGGCGACTGGGAAGGCACTCAACAACCAGGTTGGCCGTGGTGACCGCAGCAATCCTGCCTGGTCCGCAGCTTGGTCAGGTTGTTGGAAACAACCATCCGAAGCTTCGTGCCAAACGGCGCCTCATACGTCTTCCAGTTCGAGAAGACGGCTCCCAGGCTTGGCTTGGAGCGTTCGTCGGGATCATCCACCTCGCCAGAATAGGGCTCCGCACGATCGCCTGCTACTGCGCCGCTGGACGGGGAGAATCAACCTCCTGACCTCCTGCAGCAGCCGGTGGCTCTCCGCCGGGACCCCACGAGAGCGATCAGTCTTCGGCCACCTCGTCAAACGCAGGCGGATAGACCACCCGGCCTCGAAGCGATGGGTCGTAGTTGCGCAGACGGATGACCTGCGCGGCTTCTGGTGGGGCCCACGCCGGGAGTGCGATGTGGATGCCGTTAGGCACAGAATGCTCAAACCCGAGCCGTCCATAGAACGCCGGGCTGCCCTCAAGGATGATGAGCGGTTCGCCGAGCTCGTCTGCCCGCACGGTCACTTCCCGAACGAGAGCTGACCCTATCCCTCGTCTTTGAAAGTCCGGGGCGACTGCGAGGGGCGACAGCATCGCAATCCGATGTGACCCGCCAACGGCTTGGAGCGAGGCGAAGCTGATCATCACATGACCCGCGACCCGTCCCTCGTACTCCGCCACCAGCGACAGCTCGGGAATGAAGTTCGGTGACGCCCGGATCTTCACCACGAGCCGGGCCTCCGCCGGAGACCCGAACGCGGCTTCAACCACCTCAGCGACAGCCTGGAGGTCATCGGGACGCTCGACCCGGATTTTCACTGCGAAATCAACACGACCGTCACTTGACATGACGACTCTCATGTTGGCGGCTCCCGGCGGCGGCGTCATCTCGATTGTCGGCGAGCACTACCCTGGCCGTCACAACGGTCTCTGTCTCGTACCAGATCGAGTAAATCTCGGCGGGGTCAGACGCGGTCGCCGGGCGGACCTCAGTCTTCGTCATCAGTGGAGGAGGTAGGAGATCTCGGTCTCGAGCTCGTCGGGATTCTCGTGCCAATCGCCGTAGATCTCCCAGCGAGTACCGGTGAGCTCGTGCCCGTGGGCGGCGCACCACGCCAGGACGGCGCGGTGGGCGGCGTCAAGATGGTCATACGACCCCCGGTGGACGGTGGTTGCCACTTGGCCGGTCGGGAGGGAAGACGGAACAACCCTGCCGCTGGGCGTGAACGGTCCGCTGACCTGGACGCCGACCTCAACGTTCGGAACGTCGTCTCGGTAAAGCATGATGTTGTGGCCCGCCTGGGTGGCGCCGCCGGCTCGCAGGAACGTGTAGACCTCGTCAAGAAGGCGACCCCACAGCTTGGGGAATTCCTCCCAGGTCGTCGCTTGGGCGACGACAGCGGTTGGGCACGCCTCCGAACTCCGCAATAGGACCTCGTGGTGCACAGCGACTCCTGTCCGTCAGGCGCGGCCCGAATCGTCCCACAGACGCGGGAGGGGCGAGAAGATCGTTAGCGTGCGCCCTGTCGCCCCTTGTCCAGCCACGACGCTGGCCGGGCAAGGGGCGGCAACCCCGGCAGGCGTGACATCGAGCGCGCGTGTGCGCAAGCATGCCGACGTGCCCGATTTTGGAACCGACCTCGCCGCCACCGACGACGACACCATCCGCGCCGCTCTCGAGCATGCCGAGGTGCCGGCGCTTCTGCCCGCGCTCGCCGGCTCCCTTGGCGACCTCTCACTCATCCCCGAACACCTCCGTCCCGATCTGTCGGTGCTGATGGATCCCACCGCGGGGCTTTCGCCCGAGCAGTTAGCCGAAGCACGCATCTTGGCGTTCGGTGCCCTGAGGCGGCTCCGAGACGCCGACATGGCGGCAAGGCCGGGACCGGACCTTGACGAGCTGCGTCGGCTGCTCGGATTTGTCTCCGGGGGCGCGCCGCTCGACGACTACCTGGAGCTCCTGCGGGAAGAGCTGGCGCTGGGCGAGGACCGGCGCGCCCCCGCCTGGCACAAGGAGCAGTTGGCGCCGCAGCGCCCATTCCGGGTTGCGGTAATTGGTGCGGGCATGTCGGGGCTGGCCGCCGCCCACCGTCTCCACCAGGCCGGACTCGACGTCGTCGTACTCGAGAAAAATCACGACGTCGGCGGGACGTGGCTGGAGAACACGTATCCCGGCTGTCGGGTCGACGTTTCCAATCACTTCTACAGCTACTCCTTCGCCACCCGGCCCGACTGGCCCGAGCACTTCTCGTCGCAGCCGGTGCTCCAGGACTATTTCCGCGGCGTGGCCGACCGGCACGATCTGCTTCCGCTCATCCGGTTTGGCACCGAGGTCAGCGCCATCCAACTCGACGAGACGACGGCGACGTGGACGCTCGATGTCTTGACGGACGGAGGTCGAGAGGAAACGGTCGAGGTCCACGCCGTGGTGAGCGCCGTAGGCCAGCTCAACCGGCCCAACCTTCCCAACATCGCGGGCGTTGAGCGTTTCCAAGGGCCGGCGTTTCACTCGGCTCGCTGGGACCACACCGTGTCCCTCGAGGGCAAGCGAGTGGCGATCATCGGCACGGGCGCAAGCGCCGCTCAGTTCATTCCGATTGTTGCCGACCAAGCGAGCCACCTCACGATCTTCCAACGCACTCCCGCATGGTTCATACCGACCCCGGACTACCACGATCCGGTGTCGCCTGAGGCGCTCTGGCTGTTCCGAAATGTCCCCGGCTACGCCAACTGGTATCGATTCTGGATCTTCTGGCGGAACGTCGAGGGACTGGCGCCCGCCGCCCGTGTGGATCCCACCTGGGAGGGCGCGGGCCGATCAGTAAGCGAACTCAATGACGGCGTTCGGCAGCTGCTCACGGGATACCTCGAGGCCGAGTTCGCTGACGCCCCAGAGCTCATCGAGCACGTCGTCCCCGACTATCCCCCCTTCGCGAAGCGATTCATCCGTGACAACGGGATATGGGGCCGAACAGTAAAACGCGACGATGTCACGCTCATCACCAAGGCCATCGACGAGATCACGCCAGAGGGCGTGCGGACCGCAGACGGCACGGTGCACGAGGTAGACGTGATGATCTACGGCACTGGCTTCCAGGCGTCTGACTTCCTGACCCCGATGAAGGTGGTGGGCCGGGGCGGCGCCGATCTGCGCCAGCAGTGGGGCGGCGATGCGCGCGCGTACCTGGGCATCACCCTGCCCGGCTTCCCGAACTTTTTCCTGCTCTACGGACCCAATACCAACATTGTGGCCAACGGGAGCATCACGTACTTCTCGGAATGCCAGGTGCATTACGTCGTCGGTTGCATCCGCCAGCTCCTCGAGCTCGGCGCGAGCGGAATGGACCCTCGACCCGAGGTGCATGACGCATACAACGAGCTGGTCGACCAGGAGAACCGGCTGATGGCATGGGGCGTCTCGTCGGTAAACAGCTGGTACAAGAACGCAACGGGACGCTCGGCGCAGAACTGGCCGTTCAGCCTGCTCGACTACTGGCGTTTTACCCGGGAACCGAACCTCGACGACTACACCCTGCGGTAGCCGCCCAGCGGGCTCCGCTCCTCACCGGCCGGCTCTAGCCACCCCTCCGTGGTGGGCCGAGGGGGGGTCCAACGACCCTACTGAGTCCCACCGTCCGGCCCTGGTTGGAACGGGGGGGTAGGAGGACAGTAGGGGTATGACAACGACACTCACCCCGGTCCGTAGCGAACCTCCCTGGGCACCGGACGCCCCGCTGGGCTCGAACGTCGACGAGCTCGCCGAGCTGGATCGCGGCCTCGAACGGCATTCCGACCGCCGTGACGGCTGGACGATCATGACCTTCGGCGTCGCCGTGGCTGCACTGGTGTTCAGCATGATCGCGGTCGGCCTTGGGGCACGAGCAGTAAGCGAGTCGAAGCAACATGTGCTGGCGGCTTCCGCGGCAGCCCGCTCGGCAGCCCCCGTGGCTGTCGCGCTTAGCTCTGTGGCCCTCGGCGATATGACGGTCACACCCTCGGCCACAACCGTCGCGTCGGGCAAATACACCCTCACGATCACGAACTCCGGCAAGATCCCGCACGAGTTGCTGGTGTTTCATACCGACACCGCGCCGGCGAACCTCGCCGTCGGTGCCGATGGCAAGGTGGCCGAGGATGGCCCCGGATTCAAGGTCAGCGACGGTGACAATCTCGATCCCGGCGCCAGCCAATCCCGGGTGATCGACCTCACCCAGCCAGGCACCTACCTCTTCGTCTGCAATCTCCCCGGCCATTTCGTGGCCGGCATGCACACTGTCGTCACGGTCACCAAGTGACGCGCCGCGACGTCTCAACTTCTTAACTACCAAAGGAAATCCTCATGTCCACACTTACCGCACCCGCCCCGTCGACTAACGGCGTCCGTTCTGCGCCACCCGAGGTCGTCGCTCGTCGCACGGTGATCGGCTTCGTCGCCACCCGTCGTATGGTCGAGCTCATCCTGACCCTCGTCCTTGGGGTCGGCAGCGGCCTCCTCTTCTACGGCAGCAACTTCGGCCTCAACACGGTCCACACGCAGCTCGCGGCGCAGAGCATCTCGTTCCCCGCCAAGGGCAGCCCCGGGTTGACTCCGGCCGAGTTCCCCGACCTGCAGCGCTACGCCGGCCAGAAGGTGGACACCGGTCCCAAGGCCAAGGCCTATGCCAACGGGTTTATCAACCGCCACCTCGCTTCCGTCGCTGGCGGCAAAACGTACTCACAGATGAGTGCCGCTTCTCAGGCCGACCCGACCAACGCCAAGTTGACAGCGCAAGTGGCCACCTTGTTCAAGGGCGAGACGCTACGCGGTCTGTTGCTCTACGCCTGGGGGTGGTCGGCTGTCAGCACCATTGCCCTCTACGCCGCCATCGGCGCCCTGGTGGGCTTTCTCATCATGCTCCTCGTCACGGTCAGCGACTTCGTAGCTGACCCGAGGATCGCCGCCCGCCACATCCGCCAGGCATAGCCCGC
>CAXMLU010000416.1:0-3137 GCA_964194255.1 uncultured bacterium | reverse complement strand
ATGTGTATAAGAGACAGCCATTACACGGGGTCAGACCGCGTCGTCGTGTTCTTTCTCGCGTCGCAGCCACCCGAGAACGGCGCGCCCGATCAACTCGCCGGCCCAGCTCTCGGACAATGGCACTCACCGAGCCTAAGTTGGAGGGGTACCTTCCGGGCGCATTCCGGGTGTGATCTTCTCAACACCCCAGAGATGGCCTCTGACCAGCACCTCGACCACCGCGTCGGCCAGAAGCGATCGGCTAGCCTCTCCTGACCAACACTCGGGCGAGTGGCGGAATTGGCAGACGCGCAGGATTCAGGTTCCTGTGTCCGAAAGGATGTGGGGGTTCAAGTCCCCCCTCGCCCACGGGGGTCGACCTGGGGATTTGTTTTCCGGGTGAGTTGACTGGGGAGCCCGCCGGGGGGCCGATGCTCACGAAATGCTCACGGAGCTCGCCGCTTGCCGTGGTCGGGATCACGTCACCGCCGAAGACGAGGTCGGCCATCTTGGCTGCGGCGGCCTCGTCGAGATCGGGGATGACGTGCTGGTAGATGTCTGTCGTGACGGCCATGGCGCTGTGGCCGAGCCGGTCGCTCACCACGCGAGTGGGCACGCCAGCGGCCAGCGCGAGGGATGCATTCGTATGTCTCAGGTCGTGCAGGCGTAGGGGCCGTAGCCCCGCTTGGCGGGTTAGCCGGGCGAAGGTGCGGCTCACGTACTCGGGGTGGAGCGGGCGGCCGTCGGCCCTCGCGAAGACGAGGTCGCGGTCCTGGTAGTCCGGGCCGACGAGGAAGCGATCTTCGAGCTGGCGGCGGCGGTGGTGGCGCAGGACTGCCACGGTGGTGTGATCGAGGGCGATGGAGCGTCGCCCCTTGTCGGTCTTGGGCTCGCTGAAGGCGATCTGGTGGGCGAGCGGGATCACCGTCTGGCGGATGGCTGCCCGGCTCCGGTCAAAATCGATGTCGGCCCAGCGAAGGCCGAGAGCTTCGCCTCGTCGCACCCCGGTCATGGCGATGAAGACCCACAGCGGGTACCAGGGGTGCTTGGCAGCCGAGTTGAAGAACTGCCGGAGCTCGACGCTCGTCCACACCGACATCTGAGGGCGTGGCGCCCGCGGCGGGTCGGCGCTGCCCGCGGGGTTTCGGGCGATGAGCTGCCAGCGCACCGCGTCTCGCAGGGCCCGGTGGAGGGTGGCGTGGACCCGATGGACCGATGCTGGGCCGATCCCTTGGCTCCCGTCGAGCGGTTGTAGGAGGTCGGCGTACATGGTGTTGATCGCCGGCGCGGTGAGTCCCTGCAGGGGTTGGTTGCCGAGGATGGGCACGAGGTACTTACGGCAGTGCATCTGGTACGACGCGAAGGTCGAGGGCCGGATGGTGGCGCGGATCGCCGGCTGCCAGCGATCCGTGAGATAGCTGCCGACAGTGAGTCGGGTCGGCTCCGTGTACGTGCCCTGCCTCACGGTGGCCAGCACCTCGGTGAGCGCGGCTTGGGCCGCCTTCTTGGTCTCAAAACCGGCCTTCGACTTCTGCTTGCGCTTGCCGTCGGGCGTCAAGCCGATGTCGACGACGTAGGTCCAGCTCGAGCCTCGCTTCGTGACTCGACCTCTCATCGGTTCCTCCGTTCGGGTAGTGCTGCGATGCCGTTGTTGTCTTCGCCCGATGGGTTCGGCTACTCGCCCGGATCGGGGAGGTGGTCTTGGTTGAGACCGAGGTCGGTGCGGGTGGCTTGGCGGGCCTGGGTGTCGAGGTCTTCGAGTTGGTTGGCGGTGGTGCGCAGCCATGTGGTCCAGTTGTGGATCCGCCGGTGGGCGTGGGAGGCGAGCTGGGCCAGGCGGGCGTCGACGAGAGCTTGGATGCGGGCCTGTGATTCGGTGAGTAGGGGCGAGCCGGTGTGGTCGAGGAAGGCTTGCAGCCGAAGGGCGAGGATCCCGATGTGTTCGGGTTCGCCGAAGACCAGGTCGATGAGCCTGGCGATACCAGAACGGGCGCCGTTGGCCCCGGCTCGTTCCAGCATGACAGGGATGCCGGGGTTGGCGCTCGGGTTGGGAGGCATGAAGAAGAACGTGACCGGTAGTTCGAAGCCTTGGGCGAAGGCGACGATCTCGTCGGCGTCGAAATTGCGGATGCGGGTGCTCTCCGCGGAGCGCTCGGCGTTGGAGAAGTTGGCTTTGGACCAGCGGGCGCCCAGGTAGGGCTCGAGGGCTTCGGCGGCTTCGTCTTGGGTCCAGCCTCGCCAGGCGCGGGCTTGGGCCAGGTTGTGGGCGACGACCTGGTTGGCGGTCATTGCGAAGCAGAACGCGGCCGGCGTATCGGTGGGCCTTTTGGTGCGGGGCATGTGTCCTTCCGGTGTTGTTTGGTGTCCGCCAGTATCCCCTGGTACACACTGGTACAACTAGTAAATCTACCACTTGACGGACGAATGACAAGGGCGTAACTTGCGTTTCCCGGTCTCACGGTCGACGGAGAATCGGCCGCCGGGCGCCAGGGAGGTTGCGTGTCGCTGGTCGAGTTGCCCGAGGTGTTGACGGTGGAGGAAGCGGCCGGGTTGTTGCGCATCGGCCGGGGAGCTGCCTATGAGCTGGCCCGGCAGTGGCGTGCCACCGGCGGTCGGGCCGGCCTTCCGGTGATCGTGTTGGGCCGATCCCTGCGGGTCCCCAGAGCCGCGCTGGAGCGCCTGCTGGCCGGCGACGGTACCCTGTTTCAGCCCGACGGTGATCGGGGTCCCCACGCCGCCTGAGGATCTGCTCCCTGGCGGCGAAGTTCGGGGCCATCACGATCGAGGGCACCGCGACCGCGTTGCGCCGCCAGCTCGACCCGACCGCACGGCACAGCGAGCAGCCCGGGTTGCTGCACGCCGATGTCTTCCGCGACAACGGATGGGTGCTCACTCGCCGCGCTACACGATGCAGCAGAGCAGGACTCCGGCGCGATTCCTTCGGCGAGGATGAACCCCGAGGCTCAGGTCACATAGCGGACGCCGAAGCGCGGGTCGAACTCATCGTGAGCCTCCACGGCAACTTGCTGCGACCGTCGGCTCATCGTCACCGTGAATTGGTCCAAGAAGCCAACCTGGCCGACCAGGATCGGCCAGGTTGGGCGCCAATGGTGGACAAAGCCGACCTCGGCCCGCCACTCGACGAACTCCTCATCGCC
>CAXMLU010000415.1:0-4644 GCA_964194255.1 uncultured bacterium | reverse complement strand
CCCCGCCACAAGCAGGGTTTCACCGTGTTCTTCACCGGTCTGTCAGGGTCGGGGAAGTCGACCATCGCCAACGTGTTGCTGACCAAGCTGCTGGAGATGGGCGGCCGTCCGGTGACCCTCCTCGATGGGGACATGGTCCGCAAGAACCTGTCATCGGAGCTCGGCTTCTCCAAGGAGCACCGCGACCTGAATATCCGCCGCATCGGCTATGTCGCGTCGGAGATCACCAAGAACGGCGGGATTGCCATCTGCGCCCCGATCGCCCCCTACGAGGCGACCCGCACCGATGTCCGCAAGGCCATCGATCCGCATGGCGGCTTCATCCTCGTCCACGTGGCCACGTCCGTCGAGGTGTGCGAGGAGCGGGACCGCAAGGGCCTCTACGCCAAAGCCAGGGCCGGCATCCTGAAAGAGTTCACCGGGATTTCTGACCCCTACGAGGTGCCTACCAACGCCGAAGTGGTCCTGGACACGACCGCGCTGAGCGCCGAAGAGGCCGCCCAGCTCATCCTGCTCCACCTCGAGAGCGAGGGGTACGTGGGCGCCGCCGAGGCCGAATAAGCCCCTACGGATCAGCACTCGGTATCCTTGAGTGCTAACCATGCTCGACGAACGTAAGGCCGCCGTCCTGCGGGCGGTGGTAGAGGAGTACATCTCGACGGCCCAGCCCGTCGGCTCCAGCCATCTGGCCGGCCGGCCGGGGATGGTGGTCTCGTCCGCGACGGTCCGCAACGAGCTCGCCCTGCTCGAGCGGGAGGGCTACCTCATTCAGCCCCACACCAGCGCCGGGCGTATCCCCACCGACAAGGGCTACCGCTTCTTCGTCGACCAACTCACGCCGGCCGGGACGCTGGACGCTTCCCACCGCATGCAGGTGCGCGATTTCTTCGCCCAGGCTCACGGGGCCCTCGAGCAGATGCTGCATGACACCTCGCGGCTGCTGTCCAACCTGACCGACTGTGCCGCCGTGGTGGTCGCTCCGAACCATGAGGAGGCGACCATCCGTTCGGTCCAGCTCGTCGGTCTTGGCCGGGTGGCCCTGGTCGTCCTGGTCCTCTCCAACGGTGTGGTGGAGAAGCGCACGCTGGAGCTGCCGCGTGATGCCAGCGACGATCATCTGGCCGTGGCGGGCAGCCAGCTGGCGGGCCTGCTCACCGGACTGACGCTGCAACAGGTGGAAGCCGAGTTTCCGGTGCGAGCGACCGGAGACCCGCTCAGCGACGATGTCGTCAACCGCGCCGTTGGGGTGCTGCGCGGCCACCACGAGGAGGAGTTGGAGCACGTATTCGTCGGGGGCGCGTCGCGTATGGTCACCGCCTTCGACGCCATCGACACGGTCAGGAGCATCCTCTCCGTGCTCGAACAGGAGTACGTCGTCGTGACCGTGCTGCGCGACGTGCTGGATCGCGGCCTGACGGTCGCCATCGGCACCGAGCTGGGGGTCGAACCCCTCGCCGAGTGCTCGGTCGTCGTGGCGCCCTATTCCGTCGAAGGCGAGCCGGCCGGCACCATCGGCCTCCTCGGGCCGACCCGGATGAACTACGCCCAAGCCCTCGCCGCCGTTGCGGTGGTCAGCAAACGCCTCGGCCGCCATCTGGCCGAAGGCTGAGGTGGGCCCACGGATGGCGAACGAGTATTACGAGCTGCTGGGCGTCGGCCGCGACGCCAGTGAGGACGACCTGAAGAAGGCGTACCGCCAGCTGGCCAGGGAGCTGCACCCGGATACGAACCCGGACCCCACTGCCGAGGAGCGGTTCAAAGAGGTCACCCTGGCCTACGAGACGCTGCGCGATCCCGAGCGGCGCCGGCGCTACGACATGTTCGGTCCCGAGGGAGTGCGGGGCAGCGGCGCGGGCGGTGGCGATCCGTTCGCTGGCTTCGGGACCACCGGCGGGCTCGGCGACCTGTTCGACACCTTTTTTGGCGGCAGTCCGTTCGGCGGAGGGGGCGGAGGGGGCGGCGGGGCCACCCTGCGGGGGGCGGACATGGAGGCCATACTCGAGGTCGACTTCGAACAGGCCGTGTTCGGATCCGACCAGACCCTGCACGTCCGGGCTCCGGTCGTGTGCGAGATGTGCGCAGGAAGCGGTGCCCGTCCTGGCACCACGCCGACCACCTGCAGCCAATGCAACGGGACCGGGCAGATCCGGCGGGTCCGCCAGTCCATCCTGGGCCAGATGGTGACGGCCGGTCCGTGCGGGCGTTGCGGGGGGACCGGCGAGGAGATCGCCACGCCCTGCTCCGACTGCCGGGGCGAGGGCCGGCGCACCCTCGAACAGTCGTACACCGTCGAGGTGCCGGCTGGCATCGACGATGGCCAGACGTTGCGGCTCACCGGCAAAGGGGCAGCCGGTCCTCGGGGTGGGCCTCCGGGAGACCTGTACGTGCACGTACGGGTCCGACCCCATTCCCGTTTCGTACGCAACGGCACCCAGCTTTCGGCTGTGCTGCCGGTGGCCATGACCCAGGCCGCCCTGGGCATGGTGGTGGAGTTCGAGACCCTGGACGGTGTCGAGGAGCTGACCATCCCGGCCGGGACGCAGAGCGGCCGCGAGCTGCGGATGCGGGGCCGGGGCGTCCCCCGCCTGGATGGCCATGGCCGAGGCGATCTGATCGTCCGCACGCTGGTGGAGACGCCCACCGGGCTGACCAAGGCCCAGGATGAGCTCCTCCGCCAGTTGGCGGAGGAACGCCAGGAGGAGGTGGCGCCGCCCGAGTCCGGCCTGCTGTCCCGCCTCCGCGGGGCCTTCAAACCCTCGCCGTGACCGCCGCCGGTCCGGCCGGGACGGGCGCGCTCGCCCATGTGTTCGTCACCGACGTCGAGGCGCCGGTGATGGAGGACGATGACGCCCACCATCTGTTTCGGGTCCGGCGGCTACGCAAAGGCGAACTGATCACGGTCGGCGACGGCGCCGGCCGGTGGCGGATCTGCCGGGTAGGGGATACGACCGGTCCAGGCGGCCTGGAGGTGGAGGGACCGGTGGTCACCGAACCTCGCCCGGAGCCGGCGGTCACGGTGGCGTTTTCCCTGACCAAAGGGGCTCGGCCCGAATGGACCGTGCAGAAGCTGACCGAGACCGGAGTGGACACGATCATCCCCATGGCCGCGGACCGCTCAGTGGTGCGGTGGGGCCCAGCGGATGTCCCTCGCCACTACGCCCGACTGGAGCGCGTCGCCACCGAAGCGGCCATGCAGTCGCGCCGGGCCTGGCTCCCGACCGTCACCCCCTTGACCAGCTTCGCCGGCGCCGTGTCCGATCTGGGGCCCACCGGCGCCCTGGCCACCGCGGACGGTGGGCCGCCCACCCTGGCCCGGCCGACCCTCTTCATTGGACCCGAGGGGGGTTGGTCGGACGGCGAGTTGGCCTGTTCGCTGCCCCGTGTGGCCCTCGCTCCGCACGTCCTGCGGGCCGAGACGGCGGCGATCGCAGCAGCTGTGCTCCTGCTGGGCCTACGCTGTGCTTTAGTAGGTCCGATGGCCTAGAGGCCAGACGCCACAGGGACCCAAACAGCACAAAGTGTGGCACGACAGTTTCGCTCGGTGGCCAACTGAGTTACAGTTGACACGGAGAGGGGGAGCGCGCAGTGATGAACGACGAGATGGTTGCCAGCACATACGCCGAGCGAGTGGGCGAACGATTGCGTTCCGTCCGCAAGCAGAAGCGTCTGTCCCTCCAAGCGGTCGAGGCCGCCTCCCGCCAGGAGTTCAAGGCGTCCGTACTGGGCGCCTATGAACGCGGTGAGCGGGCGATCTCCGTGCCCAGATTGCAACGCTTGGCCCGTTTTTACAATGTCCCCGTGGACCAGTTGCTACCGCGTGATCTGGGGCCTGAGCCGTCCTGGGCCAGCGGCGACGACGCCATCGACCTGCGGGAGGACGGGGAGATCATCCCGTCCCGGCGGTCGACCTACGAGAACGGCGACGACCGGGTCACGATCGACCTCACCCGCCTGGACGCGGTCGCTGCTCCTGAGCGGGACCTGCTCAGCCGGTATCTCGGCATGATCCAGGTACAGCGGCAGGACTTCAACGGCCGGGTGCTCACCATCCGCCAGGAAGACCTGCGGGCCATTGCCTGCTTGTTCGAGACGAACGCCGAAACCATGCGGCGTCGCCTCGACGAGCTGGGCTTGCGTCTCTGATCCCAGCCCCTGGCTTCGGGGTCTACGTCCACATCCCCTTTTGTGCGCGGCGCTGCGGCTACTGCGCGTTCGCGACGTGGACGGACCGGCACCATCTCATGGCGGACTATGCGGCCGCCTGCCGGTCGGAGCTGGCCATGGCCGATCCGAATCCGGCCACCTCGGTGTTCTTCGGCGGCGGCACCCCCTCGCTCCTGCCCGCCGAGCTGCTGGTGTCCGTCCTCGAGGCCGTGCCCCGTTCGCCGGACGCCGAGGTGACCGTCGAGTGCAATCCGGAGACGGTCACGGCTGCGTTGCTTAAGGCTTACCGCAATGCTGGCGTGAACCGGCTCTCGTTTGGCGTGCAGTCGATGCAGCCCCACGTGCTGGCGGCGCTTGGCAGGGCCCACGATCTCGGTGCCGTGTCCCGCGCCGTGACTCTGGCCGGCACAGCTGGGTTCGGCAACTACAGCGTCGATCTCATCTTCGGCGCGGCCGGCGAGACGCTCGCCGACTGGCGGG
>CAXMLU010000414.1:0-1937 GCA_964194255.1 uncultured bacterium | reverse complement strand
CCCCGCCGTTGCCAGGCCACGATCGGGAAACAGCCTCCGCTGCCGCGCACCGCGAACGCCGGACGCCTTGGGCCGACGCAGAGATCAAGCATGCCGCCCGTTCCGAACGTGATCTTGGCCAGACCGGGCGCGGTGCAGCCCTGGCCGATGAGCGACGCTTGCTGGTCGCCGGCCACGCCGGTGATGGGTGGGCTGCCGGGCAGGGCCCGGGCCTCGGCCAGCATCCCGCTCGAGTCGGTCACCGCCGGCAGCATGTGCTCAGGTATCCGCAACGCATCGAGCACCTCGGTCGACCATCCCTGCCCGTCGCCGGTGCGCAGCCCGGTGACTGCTGCGTTGGATGCATCGGTGATGTGGGCGCTGCGGTCGGAAAGTATCCAAGCCACCCAGGTGTCGACGGTGCCGAAGAGGAGATCGCGCTCCCGGTTGTAGTCGGCCATGTCCAGGAGGAAGGCGAGCTTCGTAGCCGACGAGTTCGGCGCCACGCGAATGCCCTGGCCCTGGAGCATCAAGCACATGCCCACCGTACGGAGGTCCTGCCAGCCGATACCCGGCCCCACCGGTTCACCGGTGGCGCGGTCCCAGACGATGGTCGACGCCCGCTGGTTGGTGATGCCGACGCCCTGCACGTCCCCGCCGCTGGCCAAGGCGTCATTGGCCACCGCCAGCACGGCATCCGCCATCTCGCGGGCGTCGAACTCGACGAAGCCGGATGCCGGCGTCACCGGCAGGAGCTGGCGGTAGTGCACGTGGTCGACCGTCGCGCCGGCGGTCGCGTCGGCCCGCACCACCGAGGCCCGCACCCCGCTCGTGCCGATGTCCACGACGAGCACGCTCATCCGTCGTGGTCCTCTCGCCCCGCCCGCAACTCGCGCCTGAACGTCAGATAGCCGCCGGTCATCCCCAACGTCACCGTGATGCACAACAGCAACAGGATCAGCACGATGGCCGACGCGCTGTAGAAGCCCCGTCCGTCGAAGATTCTTTTCACCCCGCCGATGAGCACGACACCGGCGTAGCCGAGCGCCGAGGCGGCGCCTCCGTGGGTGAGCGGATCGTGGGGATGGCCCCGAGCGGCGACGGCGCCGGCCGCCACCGGTGCCACCAGAATCACCGCGGTCTCCACCACCCACAGATTCGAGGTGGTGAACGCATCGCCTCGCGTCACTATCGCCACGATGATCGCCGTCGGCACGACCAACAAGATGTGCACCAGAGCGCCGCGGCTCACGGATCGGCCATCAAGGCGGGACTTCAGGGCCACGGGACCTCCCCAAACGGGGACGGAAGCCCGAGTTTTCCTGGATTCAGAATGCCGTGGGGGTCGAGGGCGGTCTTCGCCGCGGCCAGCACGTCGAAGGCAGGGCCGAGCGCAGCCCGGACGAAGCGGCTGCGGTTGAGTCCGATCCCGTGGTGGTGGCTGAGCGCGCCACCATGCACGAGGGTGACCCGCGTTACTGCGTCCCATGCCGACACGTAGTACGCCTCGGCGACGTCTTCCGGCACCCGGCCGGCGAAGGTGAAGTACAGGCAGGCGCCGTCGGTGTAGGCGTGGGACTGGTGCGCGCTCGCCGCCAGTGTTCCCTCCAGCGCGTTCAACGCCGCGAGCGCGTCGGTGTAGATCGCGGGGAGCACCGCCCACGGGGCGGCGATCTCGACGGTGTCCACCACGATGCCGGCGCGGGTCAGCGATTCGAGGGCCGAGACCTCGTTGCGGTGGTCGAGCCAGTGCCCCACCAGATTTTCCTCGTATCGGCCGGCGTGGTCGGCCTGGCATTCCTCGTCGACTACCCGCATCACAGCGTCGATCATCGCCGTGTCGCCTTCGTCGAGCACGACCAGCGCACACCCCTGATCGATCGAGAAGCTGCGCTTGGTCTCCCGCGGGTCGTAGAGACGCAACACCGCAGGGGTGGCCCCCCGCCGCAAGATGCGCC
>CAXMLU010000413.1:0-2169 GCA_964194255.1 uncultured bacterium | reverse complement strand
GCGCGGGGGTGCTCGTTTACCGGGCACGGCCGCGCGCGCAAGTCCGACGGGTGCGGCGGCGTCGATGTGTGTGCGCCCAGGTGCTCGTTTTCCGAGGACTGCAACGCACGCAAGTCCGGCGGCCGCGGGCCGCGGCCCGGACGGACGAGCGGCCGCGCGGCGCACCGTTACTCGACGGCGCCGTCGGCGCGCAGGGCGGCGATGCCGTCGGCGGAAAGGCCGAGGACGCCCGAGAGCACGGCGTCGGTGTCCTGGCCGAGGACCGGACCGGTCCGGGTGTAGCCGCTGGGGGAGTTCGACAGGCGAAAGCCGTTGTGCTCGTACAGGCCGTCGCGCATGACCGGATGCATGAGCGGCACGAAATGCTGGCGGGCGCGGAGCTGGGGGTCCTCGTGCAGGTCGCCGAAGTCGTTGACGGGCACAGCCTCGATGCCGATGGCCTGCAACGCCTCGGCCACGTCCGCCGCGAGCCGGCCGGACGTCCACGCGGCAATGGCCGCCTCGAGCTCGTCCTGGCGGGCCATCCGTTCGTCGAGCGACAGGGAAGCGAGGGCCGAGTTCAATCCCAGGTGGCCGGCCAATTCGCGCCACTCGTCGTCGCTCCAGACGGCGATTGCCACCCAGCGGTCCTCCCCGAGACAACGGAAAGCGCCGTGGGGGGCGTCTCTTCTCGATCGGTTGCCGATCCGCTCGCTGATCACGCCGTTAACGGTGTAGTCCAGGAGCCAAGGCGACAGGGTGTAGATGGCCGCCTCCACTTGAGATAGGTCCAGGTAGACGCCGCGCCCGGTCCGGCGCCGGTACAGCAGCCCGGCGGCGAGGGCGGCCGCCACGAACCGGGGGGCCAGCGAATCGGTGATCGTGCCGTGCGGTCCAAGCGGCTCGCCGTCCGGCCAGCCGGTGAGGGTGTTGAAGCCCGACAACGCAGAGCCCTGTCCGCCGAAGCCCGGGTAGTCCTTGTGCGGACCCGTCTGGCCGTTCAAGCAGGCGCTGACCATGACGAGATCGGGCTTGCGGGCCGCCAGGCTGTCGTAGTCCAAGCCGAATCCGCGCATGGCCCGGGGGGCGAAGTTTTCGGCCACCGCATCGGCCCAGTCCACCAGGCGCCGCACCAGATCCACGGCGGCCGGCTGCTTGAGGTTGAGCGCGACCGACTGCTTCCCGGCGTTCAACGCGTCGAACATCGGCGCGCCGTCCAGTCCGTGCGGGTTGTCCGGCCCGAGCGCGTAGACCCGCAAGAAGTCAGGGCGGCTCCGGGACTCGATCCGCACGACCGTGGCACCGTGCTCGGCGAAGTACCGGGTGGCGATGGGCCCGGCCGCGCCCGACCCGAACTCCAGGATCCGCGTACCCTCCCACGCCCCCAACCCCGCCGCGGCCGTGGGGCGAAGAGGTAGCGGAGGCCAGGCCGGCACCACCCCTTTCCCCAACTCCGGAGGCTCGGTGCGGGCGCACGCCGCCGCGACCTCGCCGTCGGCCGAACGGACCTGGACGAACCGCACGGGGAAACGTTCGAAGCGCCCGATCGGCCCGAACAGGCCTCGCGCCGCCAGCTGCGGGCTGACATCGATTTCCCGGGGGGTGTTGGCCGGCGCGAGCATCAAGGTGGTGGTCGTGGCCAGCTCGTAGAGCTCGGTCATGGTGTGCTTGGCGAAGTAGGCGGCGATCGGTTCCTCGATGGCGCGCAGCTCCTCATCCGAAAGCCGGCCGGCGTTGTAGGACTCCCAATCCCGGTCGGGCAGCTCGGCCAGCTTGGCGATGGTCACCAAGCTGGGCACGCGGGCCTTCCCGCCGCGCAGTCCGAACGACACATAGCCGTCCCGGCACCGCCATATCTCGCGGGTCCGGCCGATGTTGGCCCCGCGCCGGGCACCTCGGAAGCCGGTCTTCGGATACTGGGCGGGCGTGCCCATGTTGGCGACGAGGACGGTCTCTTGCATGGACAGGTCGATCCGTTGGGGACGATCCGACGCCAGTCCGGTCAGGGCCGCCATCGCCGCTTCGGGCCCGGTGTGGGCGTAGCCCGACGGTTCGGTGCACCGGATGGGGGCGCGGTCGCGCTCTCCGGTGGCATACATGTTGCCGGTGGACGCCATCACGCCGAGATCGGTGGCCCGCCACGACGCTCTCGGCCCGGCCAGGCCGAACGGCGTGATGCTGACCCACACC
>CAXMLU010000412.1:0-3542 GCA_964194255.1 uncultured bacterium | reverse complement strand
GGGAGCCAAGGGGCGGCCGCGCCCGCGGCCGAGCCCCGAGAGGCGCCCGGGAGCCAAGGGGCGGCCGCGCCCGCGGCCGAGCCCCGAGAGGCGACCGAAAGCCAAGCGCCCTCCAATGGCTCGACGCCCAGCGCAGCGGAGGGGACCATCCGGCGGATCGACAGCGGGCCGGCCGCGCCGGTCGACCTGCTCGACGCAGCAGGCGGCTCCGTCGCCCGGCGGGCGATCCCCGCCTTCGTCGCCGCCATCTTGCTGATCTTGCTGGCCATGCGCCGCCGGCGGCGGACCGACCGGGCTTGACCGGCGGCGATGCCGACGGGCGCGATCGGCTGACCGCACTGCTCGGCCGGCGCCCCCGCAGTTCTGTCGAAGTGGTGGTCGTCGACAAGACCGGTGAACCCGTCGTCATCCGCAATCCGGCTCTCCTCGATGACGGAACGCCTATGCCGACCCGGTACTGGCTGGTCGGTCGCCAGGCGCGGGCCGCCGTCGATCGCTTGGAAGCATCGGGAGGGGTGCGGGCGGCCGAAGCCGACGTCGATCCCGACGAGCTGGCCTCCGCTCACGCCCGGTACGCCGCTGACCGAGACGCGAGCATCGCCTCCGGCTGGACCGGCCCGCGGCCGAGTGGCGGGGTAGGGGGCACGCGCGCCGGTGTCAAGTGTCTTCACGCCCACTACGCCTGGCACCTGGCCGGCGGTGACGATCCGGTCGGTCGGTGGGTGGCGGCGCGGTTGTCGGGCGCGCCGCCGGAGATCAGGTGATGGCGCCGGTGGCGGCCGTCGACTGCGGAACCAACTCCACCCGCCTGCTCGTCGTGGGCGACGATGGCCCCATCCTCGACCGGCGCATGCGCATCACCCGATTGGGCCAGGACGTGGACCGTACCCGCCAGCTGGCCCCCGAGGCGATCGCTCGCACCATCGAGGTGCTCCGCGAATACCGCAAGGTGATGGATGAGTACGGAGTCGGAGCGGTGCGGATGACGGCAACGTCAGCGGCGCGCGACGCCATCAACCGCGACGAGTTTTTCGACGCGGCCGAGGAGGTGATCGGGGTGCGTCCAGAACTCCTGAGCGGAGCAGAGGAGGCCCGCCTGTCGTTCATCGGTGCGACGGCCGAATTGGATCCGGCCGCGGGTCCGTATCTGGTGGTCGATATCGGCGGCGGGTCCACCGAGTTCGCGGTCGGTCCCGCCGACGTGGAGCACCCGCAAGAACCGATCGGCGCCTTGTCCGTGGACATCGGTTGTGTGCGGATCACCGAGAAGTTCCTCCACCATGATCCGGCTCGACCGGAGGAGCTCTCGCAGGCCGTCTCCGTCGTACGGGACTATCTCGACGACGTGGCGCGGGAACTGCCGGCCGTGCACGAGGCGCGCCAGTTGGTCGGCCTGGCCGGCACGGTGACGACGGTGGCCGCGGTGGAGATCGGGCTGGCCGAATACGACCGGGATCGCATCCACCACTTCGTGTTGACCCGTACTGCCGCCGAGGATGTCTTTCGAACACTGGCGACCGAGCCTCGCCGTGATCGCATCTTCAATCCCGGGTTAGAGGAGGGCCGCGCTGATGTGATCGTCGCCGGCTGCGTGATCCTCGTGACGATCATGCGCTACTTCGGTTTCGAAGAGTGCTTGGTGTCCGAGGCCGACATCCTCGACGGCCTGGCCATGACTCTCAGGTAGACCGCGGGTCCGCATCACTAGCATGCGCCCGTGGGGACGAGCGAGTACGCCTGGGTTCCGCCCGCCGGCAGCATGGCCGCCACCCGCGTTGGCCGGTTCGCCACCGCCAATGGTTGCGCCGACATCACCGCTCTTCGGCACCGGTCGGTGCAGGACCCCGAGTGGTTCTGGGATGCCGTCGTGGCCGACCTCGGCTTTTCCTTCAACGAGCCGTACTCAAAGGTGTTCGACACCACCCGCGGCATCCCCTGGGCGACTTGGTTCGACGGGGGACGACTGAACCTGGCCGAGGTGTGTGTGGACCGTTGGGCAGCGGCGGCATCGCGGCAGCCGGCGGTGCTCTGGGAAGGGGAGGACGGCGCCGTTCGGAGCTGGAGCTACCCGGAGCTGCGCGCGCAGGTTGACGCGTTGGCCGCGCTGCTCGCCGACCGCGGCGTCGGGATGGGCGACACGGTCGGCATCTATCTGCCCATGCTGCCCGAGACGGTGGCCGCCCTGATGGCGGTGTCCAAGCTCGGCGCCGTCTATCTCCCGTTGTTCAGCGGCTACGGCGCATCCGCCATCACCTCTCGTCTGGCCGACGCCGAGGCCAAGGCCCTGATCACCGCTGACGGCTTCTACCGGCGGGGAGCGGTGGTGGAGATGCTGCCCTTGGCCGCGGAGGCTGCGGCGGGCGTGGAGTCACTTGCCACGATCGTCGTCGTGCCGCGCCTCGGCCAACCCCTCCGGTCCGGACTCCTGCCCTGGCCGGAGCCCGCTGACCCTTTCCCCTCCCTTGCCGTAGACAGCGAGCACCCGTTGTTCATCGCCTATACCTCGGGGACGACCGGTCGACCCAAGGGGACGGTGGCGGTGCACGGCGGGTTCGGGGTGAAGGTGGCGGAGGAAGTGGCGTATCAGTTCGATGTCGGTCCGGGCGACCGGTTGTTCTGGTTCACGGACATGGGCTGGATCATGGGCCCGTGGGAGGTGACCGGCGGCCTGGCCAGCGGTGCGACCGTCGTCCTCTACGAGGGCACGCCAGACCATCCCGGCCCGGACCGGTTGTGGGCCGTCGTCGAGCGTCACGGCGTCACCCATCTCGGCATCAGCCCCACCCTCATCCGGTCCCTCCTGCCCCACGGCGAGGCGCCGGTCCTGGAGCACGATCTTTCGAGTCTGCGCATCCTCGGCTCGACGGGCGAGCCCTGGAACGAGGGGCCGTGGCGTTGGTATCTCGACGTCGTCGGCAAGGGTCGGTGCCCGATCATCAACATCTCGGGCGGGACCGAGGTGGGCGCCTGTTTTCTTTCGCCGCATCCGGTGGAGCCGTTGAAGCCGATGTCGCTCGGGGGCCCAGCGCTCGGCTTGGCCGTGGATGTCTTCGATGACGAAGGTCGTCCGGTGCGGGGCCAGGTCGGCGAGTTGGTCTGCACTAGGCCGTGGCCGGGTATGACCCGCGGTCTGTACAAGGATCCGGAGCGTTACCTGGAGACCTACTGGTCCCGCTGGCCCGATGTTTGGGTTCACGGAGATTGGGCGTCGATCGACGAGGACGGCCAGTGGTTCCTGCACGGCCGGAGCGACGACACCATCAAAGTGGCGGGCAAGCGGCTCGGTCCGGCCGAGATCGAATCGGTCATAGTGTCGCACCCGTCGGTGGTGGAAGCGGCCGCCTTCGGCGTACCGGACGAGATCAAGGGCGAAGCGCTGTGGGTCTACGTCGTGCTGAAGCCGGGCGTGGAGGGAACAGATGCGCTACGCGCCGAGCTGGCCGAGTTGGTGGCGGCGCGGGTCGGCAAATCGTTTCGTCCATCGGTGGTGAGATTCACCGACGCGCTCCCCAAGACACGCAATGCCAAGGTGTTGCGGCGGG
>CAXMLU010000411.1:0-3827 GCA_964194255.1 uncultured bacterium | reverse complement strand
CAGCTTGGGAAGCTGATGTTCTGCCGCTGAACTACGCCCGCATGATGTGAATTAGATTAGCAAAAGCCCTGGTAAGACCCTATAACGACGGTTCGAGCCTCCTGTGGATATCTCGGCCGTGACCCTGGTGTGACCTTCACGTGACCTAACGAAACCAAAACCCGGCGCCACGTGACGGCACCAGACGGTACCAACGAGCCGGCCTCGGCATCGGAGAGCACCTCAATCGGAGGGCTCGATCGGCAGCTGACGGACCCGGATCCTTCCTCTGGCCAGTGCGACGACAGCGCCGCCGGCGAGATCGACCTCAAGGGCAGGCAGGTTCGCTATCAGAAGAGCAGCCTGGGCATCTGGAGACATCGGCTCGGATCCCCGGAGCAGGACGAACGAAGGCAGTCGGGTACCCGACTGGGCTAGCAGCGCCCCGAAGTCGGTGTCTTCGGACACGATGACGCGTCCCTCAACGGCTGCCAATGCGACGATGGCGGAGTCCTCGGCAGTGGCCAAGCCGCGGTCGGCAACGTGGACAGCGTCGTGGCCGGCGTCGCACAGCAAGGCGGCTACCCGGCGAGCCAAGTTCTGGTCGACCAGCAGCTTCACCCGACGAGCGGGAGTTCCCGCTCCTGGACTGCCTCGGCCGCGAACTCAAGGGCCGCAAAGATGTCGGCTTGCTCGAGGTCAGGAAAGTCCCCGAGGACCTCGGCGTGCGTGCGGCCGGCGGCGAGCTGGCCAACGACGGTGGTCACCGGGATGCGGAGCCCGCGAATGCATGGGAGCCCGCCCATCTGCTTGGGGTTGATGGTGATCCGCTCGAATCTCATCGTTGCCTCCTCATCGGGTCTCCGCGCACCAAGGCTACGCCCGCTTCTCGACTCACTGCCCGAGGGATTGACTGCCCCCTGGGGGTCGGAGCTGCACGACCGGCGCGCCGGCGTCTTGACGGGCCGCCTGGATTAGGCGGTCGATGCCCGTGGCCAAGACCCGGTCCCGCTCATCGGTCGCATGCTGATAGCGCAGGGCAGCCTCCTGGGTCGCGTGACCGAGTCGACGCATGATCTCCTTCGTTCCCGCCCCGGTTGCGGCCGCCAACGTCCCCGCCACGTGCCGCAGGTCGTGCAGGTGGAGGTCGGGCAGGCCCAGCGCAGTGCGTGCCCGGTCCCACTCTTTCTGCCACACGCCAGCCCGCACAGGTCCCCCCTTTTCCCCGACGAAGACCAGCGCGCTCGGCTCCGCGGACACCCACCTCGACAGATGTTCCTCGAGCTCTGGGACCAGCTCATCCGGCAATGCGAGTGTGCGCCGGCCCGCGACAGTCTTCGGAGGCCCTATGAGCTGTTCGCCGCTCCGTGTCTCCTGGCGTTGGCTATGAACATCGACGGTGCGGTGCAGGAGGTCAACGTCGGCTCGCCTCAGGCCGAACAGCTCTCCGCGCCGCAGGCCGCCGAAGGCGGCAAGGAGGACAAGGGCCCGATAGCGAGGTGCGACCCTGTCGGCCAGCTCATACACCTGACCGATCGTCGGGATTGCTCGCTCGTCACACGGCTCGACGCCGGCACCCTTGATGGCGCACGGGTTGACCACCATGTGCCGGTCCTCAACGGCAGTGTTCAGGATGGCCCGCAACAGCCGATAGCACTTGGCCGCCGTCGACGGCCCGAGTCCCTCCGCGAGCAGGCGAGCGTGCCACCGACGGACGCCGCTCGTGGTCATGCGGCCGAGCGGCACAGCGCCGAGCGTCGGCAGGATGTGAAGTCGCAGGTACCCCTCGTACAGCTCACGCACGCGAGGTCGCAGCGGCTCCCCGCGCGAAGTGAGACGCGATCCGACCCAGACCGGTGCGTAGTCGGCGAGCGTCATCCGCCCTTCATCGGGCGTCACCCACGCACCCCGTTGTTGATCGGAGACAGCGCCGGCGAAGGACACCTCGGCCTCGGCCTTTGTCCGGTACGTCCCGATGCTCACCCGTCGCCCGGTGGACGGATCCGCCAACCGCACGCGCCACCGGCCGCTCGGGAGCCGGTCGACCCCACCGAGATGGCGTCGCCTTCCTCTAGTCATTGTGTTCCTCCTCATTGCTCTACTTCTTGCTGGCGCTCCTTCGAGCCCGAGGTGTACCGATGCCGGTTGGTGCCGTCTTGTCCTTGGTGCCGGCTGATGCTGTTTCGTCCAACAGTCTGAGGGCTTCGGCGAGTCGTTCGAGGAGGTCGCTGGCGTTGTCGACGTCGCCGAAGGCGTTGCGGAGGAGGGCTTTGGCTCGGAGTTGGGTGTGGGGTGTGAGCCGGTCGGCGAGGTCGGTTGGGGACACGCTTGGTTTTTCACGTTTGCTGCGGGGTGCGGGGGCGTGGCTGGCTGAGTAGGCGAGGAGGTCGTCGGCCCAGTGGTTGAGGTTGTCGGGGGTGCCGAGGACGGCGTCGAGGAGGACGATGGGGTCGAGGCCTTTGAGTCCTGCGTCGGGGGCGTGGAGGCCGGCGTCGAAGCTGGGTGGGGGTGGGGTGAAGAAGTAGCCGATGGGGACGTCGAACCCTCGGGAGAGGGCGAGGAGGTCGTCGGCTGAGAACTGTTTGATCCGGTCGATCTTCCAGGCGGAGCGTTCGAGGGCGGAGAAGCTGGCCCCGGAGAGCTGGGCGCCCAGGTAGGGGGCGAGCTCTTCGGCTGCTTGTTCTTGGGTCCAGCCTCGCAGCGCCCTTGCCCGGGCGACGTTGAGGGCGACGATTTGGTTGGGGGTCATGACGCGGCGTATGCCGAACTTGCGGGTGCTCACCCGCCCACCTTACATCAACACGAACGGCGTGTCATCGACATGTTCGTTGATGTGTTGTACTCTACGAACTCGCTGTATTACCGACGATAGAGTTGAGGTGCGGTGTGGGTGGGTTACCGGAGTTCTTGACGGTGGAGGAGGCGGGACGGCTGATCCGGGTAGGTCGGACGAAGGCGTACGCGATGACACGGGAGTGGCGGGACACCGACGGCCGGTCGGGTATGCCGGTGGTGGACTTCGGTCACGTGCTGCGGGTGCCCCGCCGTGCCTTGGAGGCGATGATCGGCGGCCCAATCGACGCCGCCTGCCTTGATCCGCTGGCTCCGACGTTGTCCTCGGTGTCCGAGCCGGCCGGGGAGGCCGCTGCCGTCCTGCCGCCGGCGCTTGCCGCGGTCAAGCAGACCGCCCGGCGGCGGAAGCGGTCGGTGTCGCCGTCGTGCCAGCCGGGTCTGTTCGACACGGCCAGCTGAACCACCAAGCAACAACAAATCAACGAACAGCAGCACGATCCAACGATCAAGACAACCAACCGCGAAGAGCCCAAGTCCTAAGGGTCACGAGACGCAATGACCAATCCAAAGAATCCAATGCTTCGACCGGCAGACATGTGCCACCCCTTCGGGGTGGCCTTGCCCGGCCCCGCGGTCACCGGGCGGTGCGGCGGGTGTTGACCGTCATCAAGCTGAACGACGCCGAGTACACCCTCACCCAGGTTGCTGAAGGGTTGGAGGAGTACTACCTGGGCCAGGGCGAAGCCCCCGGGGTGTGGGCGGGCCGGTGGGCCGGCGAGCTCGGCTTGGATGGCGTGGTGGTCGGCGACGACCTGCGGGCCTTGTTGGACGGCCTGCGCCCGGGCGGCGGTGAGGATCTGCTGTCGGGCCTTCGAGAACGGACGCACAAGGCGTTCGACGCCACCTTCTCACCGCCGAAGTCGGTGTCGCTGCTTTGGGCGTTCGCCTCCCCGGAGGTCACCTCGGCGGTGACACGCGCGCACGTCGAAGCGGTCATGGGCGCCTTGGGTGTCTTGGAGGGCAAGGTGGCGGTGGCCCGCCAGCAGACCGGCGGG
>CAXMLU010000410.1:0-3187 GCA_964194255.1 uncultured bacterium | reverse complement strand
TCGATCTCCATCTCGATCTCCCGCTCGCCCCCGCCGGTCCACCAACAGTGTGGCCAGCTGGGGTGCCACGGCCAGGATGACAAGGGTGATGACGGCGTACGGCCAGTTGCCGAACACATGGCCGATGCGCATCCCCCACACCCCGACCAGGGCGGCAGTCACACCGGCCGCCAGGGCCGGTTGCTGTTGGAGCGCGTCCCACCGGCGACGGAGATCGAGCACGAACCCATTGGGGTTCTTGGCCATGCCGATACCCGCCAGGCCGGAAAGGACCAGCTGTAGTTGGGTCAGGCTCGGGAACAGGTTGGAGAGAAGAGGTGCGCCCAATACGATGCCGCAGGCCATGGCCCCGCCCACAGTGGCGATGCCGGCCACGACCATGATCAGCAGGATGGGCAGCCCGGCGAAGAACGAGAACACCTGGGCATCGGCCACCCGCAGGGCGCCCCCGTACAGCGCGCCGCCCACGCCGGCGATCGCCGCCGAGAGGGTGAAGACGGCCAGCTTGGTCCGGGTCAGGTTGAGCCCGAGGGTGGCGCACGCCGCCGGACTGTCCTTCATGGCCAGGAGCCGGTAGCCGAACGCGCTGCGCCGGATGGCCACGACGCCAAGGGAGAGGAGGACGAAGGCCACCGAGAGCAGCACGAAGTAGGCCTTCTGGCCATCGAAGCTGAGTCCGAGGAACCGGACCCGGTGAATGGTGAGCGACCCGCCCTCGAGCAGATTGACGTCGTGGCCGAACAGCGTGAATTTCGGCAGCGAGAACACCCATCGGTCCATCGCCACCGCAAAGGCGGCCGTCGACAGAGCGAGATAGATGCCAGACAGACGGAGCGAAGGCAGGGCCACGATGGCACCCACGACGCCGGCGATGAGCGCCGCCCACAGGAGGGCCAAAGGACTGCCCCCTCGGCCCAGGTGGTCGGCGACCATGGCACCGATGCCCGCGAAGGTCAGCTGGCACAGCGAGACCTGGCCGGCGTAGCCGATGAGCGGGATCAGGGACAGCCCGATGATGGCGATCCCCCACACCCTGCTGATGGTCTCGAGGTCGGATCGGCCGACCACCTGCACGAGCATCGCCGAACCGGCCATCACGACACCGCCGAAGAGCAAGGCCCCCCGCCATCGCGGCATGGGCACGATCTCGCGGCTGCGGGCCGTCCCGTGACCGCGGAGGCGGGGGTTCGGAAGCACGAGCAGTACGACGAAGAGGATGATGACGGGGATCGCGTCGTAGAACCCCTCGAAGTACTGCTTGCCGGAGTTCAGATTGGTGCTGATGTACCCGCGCGAATAAGCGTCGGCCAAGCCCAGAATGAGCGCCCCGACGAAGGTCCACGGCAGGCTGCGCAGCCGCCCGATCATGGCGGCCGCATAGGCGTTGACGATGAGCAGGGTGAGGGGGACGGCCGAGAGCTGCAGGGTGGGTGAGATGAGCACGCCCGATAGAGCCGCCAGGGAGGCACCGATGGCCCACGCCAGCAGCGACGCGCGATCGGGCCGGGCGCCGTTGAGCATGGCGAGGGAGCGGTCGTCGACCGACGCCCGCATCGCTACCCCGATGCGGGTGCGGTAGAGGAAGAGCCGCAGTCCGAGGGCTACGCCGATGGCGATGAAGAACGACGCGATCTTGTGATAGGTCACCCGCACGCCGAGCACGGTCACGATGCGGCCGTCGAAGAACGTCCGTAACGGATGCGCCGTGCTGGGATCCCAGATCCACAGCGCCGCACCCAGGATCCCGACAAGCATGCCGATAGTGACGACGAGGCGGGTGTACTCCTCGGCACCGCGAAGGCGGCGCATGATCACCAACTCTTGAAACACGCCGAAGAGCGGCGCTAGCACGAGAAGACAGACCACGAGGGCCAGAGGGGCGGGCAGGTTCCATCCGAAGCGAAGCTGCCAGTACGTGAAGGCGGCCAGCATGCCGGTGGCGCCGTGGGCGAAGTTGAAGGTTCCGGTGGTCGTGTAGGTGAGCACCAGCCCGGCGGCGGCCACTCCATAGATGGCGGCGGACGTCAATCCGCTGAACGTGTAGCTCAGGAAGGCGTGCAACGTCGTTCAGCCCTTCGGCAGGTAATTGCCCTTGAGCTGCACAACGTTGGTGGCGTCACAGTTGAACGCGCCCTGGCCAGGGGTGGGCGGCAGGATCTCCGGTGCATCCACCCATCCGGAGGGCGTGGCCTTGAGCATCAGGTAGCAGTTGCCCATGTGCCGGTTGGCTGGGTCGGTATTGACGGGAGCTTCGATCCCACCTCCCGTCCAGACAGACTGCGCGCCGGCCTTCTGCAGGAGGCATTCGCGCGTGAGGGTGGATCCGCAGTCGCGGGCGGAGGTGGCGAAGAGCAACCATGCCGACCACGAGTTGAGTCCGAGGGCGGCGACCTTTCCGCTCGGGTTGAACTTGTGCATGATGTCCAGGTACTGCTGCATCGACGGGTTCTTGGCGCCATCCTGGAGCGGCGCGTAACCGACAACGACGTAGGTGTTCTGAATGGCGTCGCCGCCCTCCTTGATGACCCGGTCGTCGTAGAGGTTTCCGGACTCCACGATCACCTTGGGATACCAGCCGAAGGCCTTCATGCCTTTCTGCATACCGACAAACTGGCCCGAGTCTCCCGTCAGCATGAGGACCTCGAGGCCGCTGTCCTTCATCTTCTGCAAGTAAGGCTGCCAGTTGTCCACGCCGGCGTAGGGGTAGGTGTCGTTGTAGACGGTGGTGAAGCCGGCGGCTTCGGCCGCCTCCTTGAAGCGGTCGCGGGTCGGGAGGATGCTGGCCAGGTTGCCGGTGATGAAACCGATCTTGCTGACGCCCGGTGATGCGTTCTTGGCCGCTTTGAAGGCGGCGTCTTCCTGCTGCTGAATCGGCAACGGAGTGGCCTGGACCTTGAGCGGCGCCTCGGTTGCCAGCGGCGAGTTGTCATAGGCGGCCAGCTCGGGCAGGCCGCACTTCACCCGGATCGGTTCGCCGGCATCGTCGAAGGCATTGCCGCCACCCACCACGGCGAAGTCCTGCGCGCAGGCGTCGATCATGCGGGCCGGCAGCTCAAAGATCTTGGCGTCCCGTTTGGTCAGGCTGATGGTCCGGCCGTTGATGCCCCCCGCGGCGTTGCACCATTTGACGAAGGCGTCGGACGTGTCAAACATCTCCTGGAGCAGACCCGCCGAGACGGTATTGCCC
>CAXMLU010000409.1:0-7924 GCA_964194255.1 uncultured bacterium | reverse complement strand
CAGGGCCTGATCGCCGCCGCCCTCGTCTTCCCGATCGCGGCAGTAGTCCACGCCAAGGGGGTTCAGGCCCACCTCTCCGTACATTGGCCGGTACTACTCACGCTCATCCCGCTGACCTGCGTCATGTGCGCCAGCCTCGGACTGATCCTGGGAACGCGTATCGAGCCCCGCAACATCGGCGCCATGTTCGGCTTCATCGTGCTGCCGATGACGTTCCTGGGCGGGACCTACTACCCGTGGACCCGTCTGGAGGCCGTGAAGATCGGCAGCTTCTCCTGGCTACAGGTGCTGGTGCTCCTGAACCCGTTGATCTATGTCACCGAGGGGTTCCGCGCCGCGCTCACCACCGCCCCCCACATGCACCTCTACATCATCTATCCGGTGCTGACTGGGATCTGCGGCGTCTTCTTATGGCAGGGCATCGCCGGCTTCCGCAAGCGCGTCCTGTCCTAGCTCTCCTCACCCGCGCCGCGCTCCTCACCCGCGCAGCTCGACAAATCGCCCGCTGGATGAATCGCCCATTTCTTCTTCTGACGCCTGTGGCGGACGGTGTTTTGTCTCCCGGGCCGGGACGAAAGGTCGGCGCCGGGCGGGGCTAGGCGACGCAGCTAGGCAGCCGGGGTGGAGACGGCCGTGCAGAAGGCGCAGCGGGTAGCCGCCTTCGGAATCGAGCTCAAACATTCCGGGCACGCCCGCGTCTCGGCCTCCGGGTCGGGCTCGGTCTTGCGCCGGTTCATGAGGTGGTTGATCGGTATGACGACGAAAAAGAACACCGCCGCTGCGACCACTACAAAAGCGACGACGGTGTTGATGAAGTCGCCATAGGAAAAGACGCTTTTGTGGATCTTGAAGTGGAGGTCCTGGAAGTTCGTCTTTCCGGGTATCGACACGATCGGCGTGATCAGATCGGTCACAAGCGCCTTGATGACCGCACCGAAGGCCGCGCCGATCACCACGGCAATGGCCAGGTCAACAACGTTCCCCCGAAGAAGAAACGCCCTGAACTCCTTGGGGATGCTGTCCTTCTCGGCCATAGGGTTCCCCCCTCACTCGCGATTGGAGGGCAAAGTTAGCCGCCCGGGCCCGCGCCGGGTCGGGTCGCAGAAGGTTTGCTGCTCGGGAGCCGGTGAGCGGCGGCCAGCCCGACAATCCCGCCCGCCACGGCCACCAGGAAGGCCACCGTGATCCCGGTTCGCGGATCTCCATGGTGGTGATGACTGAAGGCGATGACGGCGCCTCCGAATCCGGCTCCGAGCGCCACTCCGAGAACGTCCGCCAGCTGCATGGCGGCAGTTGCCTCGCCTTCCCGCCCGGGCAGCGCATTGGCGAGCACCTCAAGGGACAGGCTCTGGTAGGCCAGACCCATCCCGAGTCCCGCCACTGCCCAGGCCGCGATTGGGACAGCGAGCGGGAGGGCGTCGTGCAGGGCGACGGCCTCGGCCGCGACTCCGATGATGACAATGACCAGCCCAGCGGTGACAACCGATCGACGCGACCACCGCTGGCTGTTCCGCTCCTGGATCCACGCGCCCGCAGTCCAGGTCAGCGTGGCCGCAGTCAGGGCCAGTCCGCCTGCCGTTGCCGACCGGCCGCCTGAAGCGATGGCGAGGGGTACGTACGCGTCGGCACCGAAGAACCCGAAGTTGAGCAACGCTCGCGTGGCGACGGCGCTCGGCAACCCGACGGCCGCCCGAAGCGTCCCCGGAGGCAGGAGGCGGCGAAGGGCGGGCACTGCCGCCAGCGCCCCGCCCACCACCAGGAACGGGGCGAGCACAGTCGAGTTGGTGGTGAGACCGGACAGCACGACGGCTGTGCCCGCCGCCAGCCGGAGTGCGTCGGCCACCGGCGCGGCCCGCCGAGCCACGCCGCCGCCGTCCGCAGCCCGCCGGGCCACGCCGCCGCCGTCGTCGTAGGCGCCGGCGGAACTGCCATCGACAACCGCGCCGCCCATGCTGCGCAGGGCCGGGAGCGTGAGCGCGCCGCCGATGACGACAAGCGGCAGGAGGCCGAGAAACACGGCCCGCCACGAGAGGGCGTCGGCCAGCGCCCCGGCCACAGCGGGACCGATCAGTCCGGGCACGACCCAGGCGGTGGACATGATGGCGAACATGCGAGGGCGGATGTCCTCGGTGAATCCCCGGGCCACCGCCACGTATACGGCCGCCGACATGGCGCCGGCGCCGACTCCCTGAACCGCTCGGGCGCCGACCAGAACCAGCATGGCCGGCGCCGATCCGGCCACCCCGAGACCGACCGCGAAAAGGAGAAGGCCAGCCCCGAGAACCGGGGCCGGCCCGCGGTGGTCGGCCTGAAAGCCGGCGATGGTTATCCCGACCAGGTTGCTGAGCATGAACGCCGAGAAGACCCATCCGTAAAGGGCGATGCCGCCGAGATCACGCGCCACCTTGGGCAGGACGGTGGATACGGCTAGAGCCTCGAAGGCGACGAGCGTGATGGTGAGCACCAGCCCCGCCGTCAAGGGCCGCCGGCCCGGTGCCCAGACTCCTTCGCTTCGGCGGCCGCATGAGCGGCCTCCTTCAGCGGCGGGCACCGCTGAAGATGATGACGACATCGCTGTCGAGTGGGTCCAGGCCGGAGCGGGCCGGGTGGAGGAGCCCGGCCAAGCCGGACGTACCTGTGTGGTCGACATCGATGCCGGTGGACTGGCGTCCGAGCTCGTTGGCCTCGATCAAAGTCGCTTCGTCGACGACGGTAACTGAACCACCCGTCTCCATGAGGCCTGCGACGACGGCGAGCCAGTCATACGTTTCGTCATCGAGGATGCCGGAGGCCACGCTGGCGGGCACCGATTCCCACGCCCGCATGTAGCGGCTCCGATGGCGGGCGGCGTGGTCGAGCGCGGCACTGGCGCTCAGCCCTTCATCGATCCGTTCGGTGAGGGCGCCAAAGGCCCGGGCCAACGGGTAGGCGCCACGGGTCTGGACGGCGTCGATGACCGGCAGCTTTGGCAACACGCCGAGAGCCACCGCCTCCCGCATTCCCTCGATGCAAGCGCTGGCCAGGGCCCCGCCACCGACCTGAACAACCAGGCGGCTCGGTGCGACACACGCCTCGGCCAGCGCTTCGGCGATCTCCCATGCCAAGGTGGCGCCGCCTTCGATGGTCAGTCCGTTGTCCGGGCCCTGACAGCCGAACGGGATCGCACCGACTCGGACGGCCGCGGAGAAGCGATGGTAGGCAGGGTCCCCGATGGAGTCAGGGCCCCGCTCGCAGATCGTCACGGTGGCGCCCAACGAACCCAGCCGATCGATCACCCCTGCATCGGCGTCAACGGGGACATAGACATCCAGCTCTCGCTTAGCCGCCGCGGCAACGACCGCCGCCGCCAATGCCGCGTTCCCACAACTCGCGATGGCCAGCCGAGCGCGCTGTTGCTCCGGGCTCAACCGCCCGAGGCCGGCGAGTGCCTTGAGCAGAACCATGAGGCCGAACAGATGACGTCCCTTGTGAGATCCGGAGACGTTCCCCGTCTCGTCCTTCACCCACACCCTCGCGCCCACTGCCGAGTCGAGCGCAGGGTGGTGGGTAAGAGGCGTCCGGCGAAATCCCCGACCATCGACGGCCAGGACGGCGGCATCGAGGTCGTCGACGAGCGCCACGAAGGAAGCATCGTCGCGCCCGGCGCGAATCCACCGGTGATAGGCGTGCAAGAGGCTCCGGTATCGCACGAACGGGTTGTCATGGTCAGACGTGACGAACGGAAGGCCGGCCAAATCGAGATGGCGGACCATCACGTGCTCGATGTCGTCGCCGGGCTGGCGGTTGGGGCACACCCATTCATAGGGGTCGCCGGGAAGGGGCGCCGCCCCACAGCCGGCGCAGCGGACGGAAGACGGACCGATCAAATGGAGGCCAGCACGCCCGTGCGTCCGTTGAAGTCACGGATCATGTCATCCCACTCCGCCAGCAGGGGACGCAGCTCACGCCAGAACTGCTGGTCGCGACGGGCCTCGAAGTCCGGCAAGCTCACGCCCTGCTGCTCGACCCACGTGTAGTAGCCCAGGTTGAAAATGCGGTTGCGCTCCGTCGGGCCCAGATCGATGAGGTGGTCGTCGGTCACCGACCGGAGATGCTCGCCGAAGATCCGGGCGGCGGCGGCCCGATCGAAGTCGCCACCGTGCCTGGCCATCTTGGTGTCGCGCTCGCTGGCGTACAGCTCGGCACTGTCCGTCGCCACGGTGAGTACAACATCGTGGCGCCCAAGGCCGAGATGCTTGGCCAACTTGATAGCCGCAAGAATGTTGCAGATGCTTGACAGCCCGAGGTCTCCCAGCTGATCAACGACTTCGGGAGCAACGCCCGCCCGCTCGACCAGGTAGGACGACCCTTCGGCCGTATTGAACAGTACGTCGAGGGCATCAGTGCTGCGATCCGACACCGCAATAACGACGTCATTGTTCATGACGTTGTGGATGAGGGGGATGTGCTTGTCGCCGATGCCCTGGATATTGTGCTCGCCGTAGCCGTTCCAAAGCATGGTCGGGCACTCGAGCGCCTCCACGGCCACGGTCAGCGAGTCATAGCGCTCCTTGAGGTAGTCGCCCGCCGCCAGGGTTCCGGCGGAACCCGACGCCGACACGAACGCTCGCAGGCGGAGGTCCGGCGCTGCCTCGTGCAGCCTGTCAAAGACGCGACTCACGGCCATCCCCGTGGCCTGGTAGTGGGCCAAGTGGTTGGGGAACTCGCAAAACTGGTTGAAGATCACGTTGCTCGGATCCTCCGCCAGGTCGTCGCACGCGTCGTAGATCTCCTTCACGTTGCTTTCGGACCCGGGCGTGCGGATGATGTCGGAGGGCTCGGTGACCCAAAACTCCAGCCAGGCAAAGCGACCGCGGCTCATGTTCTCGGGGAGCACGGCAATACCCCGGCATCCCATGATGCGGGAGATGGCGACCCCGCCCCGCGCGTAGTTACCGGTGGAGGGCCAGATGGCCCGATGGATGGTCGGATCGAACTGGCCGGTGACGATGCGCGGTGCCAGGCAGGCGTACGCGGCGAGCACCTTGTGGGCTCGGACCATCGGGAAGCGGTTGCCGAGGAGGGCCACGATCGGCGCCTCGACGCCGGTCAGTTCGGGTGGAAGGACCAGATACTCGGGAACCTCGGCGCGACCAGGACCGCCGGCCCGGTTGTACCAGTGGACGCGGTACAGGTTCAGGGGATGGCGGCCGTCTCGGTCGACGGTGGCCAGCGCCGCCTCTACCGACCCCGGGATCCGAGAGGGCTCAGCCAGTTCGGCGAACGTCGGGAGGGCGATTCGCTCCTCCCGGAAGCGTTTGACGGAGTGCTCGTAGACATCGGCGTCGATGAGCGTGCGTTCGAGACCGAGGCTCTTCACGGGCTAAAGACTACGGCGGTTGCCGCTCCAAGGCGGCGCTACGCGAACCCCCCTATACCCGCTGAGAGCGAGTTGACCGACTCTCGCCGACCTCCAACACTGGCGGTTGGGTCGACCAGGGGAAGTTGATCCACCGGTCCGTGCGACGGAACACGTAGTCAGCGTCAATGACGGAACGCGACTTCTGATACAGGACGGCGCATCTGACCTCACCCACGTGCTCGGCGATCACGCTGTGGACGAGCTGCATGGTCAGGCCCGTGTCGGCGACGTCGTCGGCGACCAGAACGCTGAGGCCGGCGATGTCGACAAGGTCGAGCATGGGCGGGAGCATCACGGGTACGTCGATCCGCTCGTCGACACCGGTATAGAACTCCACGTTCATGGCAAAGCAGTTCTTGACCGACAGGGCGTACGCCAGCGCGCCGGCGACCGTCAGCCCCCCTCGAGCGATGGCCAGCACCAGGTCGGGACGAAAGCCGCTGTCGGCGATCTGCTGGGCCAGGGTTCGGGAGGCCTCCCCGAATTCGGGCCAGGTCATGATCTCTCGATCGAGGTCGATAGAGGCTTCCATCTCGTCAACTTAGCGGCCGCACTGCTCGCGGCGTCGTCTATCCCGGCGGGATGAGGCGGATCTCCCAGAGAACCCGGTCGAGAAGGGCTCCCGCTTCGATGGCGCCGTATCGCTCGGGACGCTCCGCGCTCACACAAGACGGGAGCGGCGAGAGGATGAACCACGGTGCGGGATGGCAGAACTGGACCACGGAGTACCGGTCTCCCGAGGCGGCGCCGGGAGCGACCACCCGGTGCAGCCCGGCCGGGATCAGCCCGTTGGTCAGCCGCTCGAGCATCATGCCCGTGTTGAGCACGACCTTGCCTTCGGGGGGGATGACGTCGACCCACTCGCCGGCGCGGCGCAGTTGCAGACCCGGCCCGGTGGCACGCGGTAGGGCGGTGATCAGGTTGATGTCCGTGTGGGGCGCGGCCCAGACCGATCCTGCCGCCGGGGTCTCTGGCATCGGCGGGTAGTGGATGGCGCGAGTCAGATTGGACCCGTCCACGAGCAGGTCGTCGAAGAACTCCTCGTGGCATCCGAGGCCGAGGGCGACGATGCGCAGGAAACGTCGCTGCAGATCGAGCACCCGCGCATGGAGTTTCGTCAGGACCACGGTGATGCCGGGCACGTCCCCTTCGGGCAACACCTGATCGGCGTAGTGGTGCGGGTAACGGGCCCGCAGAGGATGGGCGGAGTCAAGGTTGGCGCCCCAATTGAGCATCTCCTTCCAGTCGGCCACGTCACTGGTCGAGGCGGTCTCGACCAAGAGACCGGTGTAGCCGGTCTGGCCGTGGCTCTGAGGTGCCGCCCACCGGGTTTTCTGCTCGGCGGGGAGGGCGAAGAAGCGGGCCAGCATCCCATACGCCGTGTCGAGCAGGTCCTCGGGCAGGTCATGGGTCGTAAAGACGAACCCGGTGGCCAGGCTCCGCCGGACGCCGTCGACGACGGCGCGGCGAGCGTCAGGCGACCCCCGCTCGAAGGCCAGCAGATCGACGTCGAGAATGCCGCTTTGCCCCATGTTAGAGGGCGATGTCCTGTGGGCGAACAGGTACTCGCGTCAGCGGCTTGCCGGTCGCGGCACGGAGCGCCGCCACGATGGCCGGTGTCGAGGAGATGGTCGGCGGCTCGCCGACCCCCTTGGCCCCAAACGGCGCCCCCGGCTCGGGTTCCTCGACGAGGGCCACGACCACCTGGGGCATGTCGAGCGCGGTCGGAATGAGATAGTCGGTGAAGGAAGGATTCTGCGGCCGGCCCTCCTTGAGGATCAGCTCCTCCATCGTGGCCAACCCCAGCCCCTGCGCGATTCCACCTTCGATCTGGCCCAGCACCTGCGCCGGGTTGAGGGCCTTGCCGACGTCCTGGGCGGTGGCGATCTGCACGACCCGCACCAGCCCCAACTCAGGATCGACGTCGACGACGGCCCGGTGAGCGGCGCAAACAAGCGAGACGTGCGCGTCTCCCTGTCCGGCGGCGTCGAGCGGATGGGTCAAGCGATGATGGAACTCGATCTCCTCTTCAAAGACGACGCCAGGGGCGGCGTCGGCCACGGCCAGGTCGACGGTCGCGCCGCCGGTCGAGACGATCCGCCCGTCCACCAGGTCGAGCTGCTCGGTGGCGACGCCGTGGGCCGCTGCCACGTGGGCGAACAAGGCCCGGCGCACGGCGAGGCAGGCCTGCTCGACGGCACCTCCGGACATCCAGGTCTGCCGGCTGGCCGACGTAGAACCGGCCGACCCGATCGACGTGTCCATCGGGGCGAGGAGGACGTCGTCGACGCCCAGGACGGAGCGGGCGATCTGCTGGGCGATAGTGACGAAGCCCTGACCGACCTCGGCCGCCGCGCAGGTCAGCGTGGCCAGACCGTCGACGAGCCGGCAGCGCGCCGTGGAGCCATCCATGTATCCCTCGGCGTACATGAGGTTTTTGAAGCCCACGGCGAACCCCACGCCGCGTCGGATGTCACCGGCGTCGGCGGTGCGTCCGGCGCCGCCGGGTCGCGCCATCGGCTC
>CAXMLU010000408.1:0-4908 GCA_964194255.1 uncultured bacterium | reverse complement strand
GGTCCCGGCACAGTGCCGGGCTCCGCAGCACGGCGGCCGACGACGATCCGGCCGCAGTAAGGATCACCGCGTCGGCGCCGCGGCCCCTCGACCAGTCCAGGAGCGCGTCGGTCGTCGCCTGGCCGGCCTCGATGAGGGCCAACGCTCCCGCCGCCGACGCTCGCTCGACCGGGAACGGAGCCACGTCTATGCCCGCCACGTCGCAACCCGACGCGAGGGCCAGGCGGACACTGAGCTGACCGATGAGGCCGAGGCCGATGACGACGAGCTTTGAGCCTGGCCCGACCTCGGCCAGGCGGAGGGCGTGGAGCGCAACCGAAGCGACGGTGGCGAAGGAAGCGTCGTCTGCGGGAACATCATCGGGTACGCGGACACAGAGCAAGCCAGGAACCGCCTGAAACTCGGCGTGGTTCGCCCTTCCGGCTCCGCCGGTCGCCACTAACTGTCCCGGCCGGATGCCAGCAACCGCCTCGCCCACCTCGACGGCCAGTCCAGCGGCCGAGTAGCCCAATGGCAGTAGCTCATCGAGGCGGGCCCGCACCTTCCGGGTCGTCTGCGCCCACCCTTCGGTGCGCCCCCTTTGTATGACCTGGCGGACCAGATCGGGACGGGCCCGAGCCTTGGCCAGAAGGTTGGACTGGGCGAGCGCGGTCACCGCCCGTTCCGTGCCAGGCGAGATCACGCTGGCCACCGTCTGGACGAGAACCTCCGTCGCCCCGATCGTCGGACAGGGGACGTCGAGGATGCCAACGGGACCGCCGGAGATGGACTGCACGACCTGCTTCACAATGCTCCTCGCGCCACGTCGGCACGAGAAGGGTACGGTGAGGTAGCGCCGCTATTGCGGTATGGGCGAAGCCGTACGGCCATCCGGAGTGGGAGCCGGCCCACACTCCGGACCTCGAGGCAGGCCGCGGGAACCGTGCATCCGAAGTTGGTGGCGACGAGCCCCGCGTCGCCTTGGCCAGCGGGTACGAGCTCCCACGTGCCCTCGGCCACCTCGGCCTGCACAGCCCCGAGAATGAGCTCATGGTCGCCGGTCCTGCGAGTCCCGAGGATGTGAAAGCGAGTGACTGCACGGTGGCTCCCCCTACCGGCGAGCTCGTCGGTGACCTCCAGCGCGTCTGGGGTGAGCCGCCATGTGCGCCGGTGTATTGGCCTGCCTCGGAGCTGCCGGTAGCCGTCGTGGCTGGCCACGACGGTGACCTCGCCCTCCGACGCCTCGGCACGTTCCATGGTCGGCCGGGCTCGGCGCCCGGCGCGAAACGCCCCCCAGACCTCGGTGGAGTCGACCCCGTCGACCTCGAGCGTGTTATGAGCGGCCGTCGAGCGCTCGTAGCGGCGGCGAGGCCCCGAGCCGTACTCCGACGTTCCCGTGTCGACCAACACGGGCTCGCCGTCAAGGGACAGGGTGAAGCTCAACGTGTCGGCGTGGGCGTGCGCGGGCAACTCCGGTGGGCAGGGAGCACCGACGTCTCCGATGACGTGCCAGCCGCCGACTCGCGCCACGAAGTACCCCGTTTGCGGCAGGACGGTGAGCGGCTCGGACACCGGAATCTCTGGTGCGAGCGCGGCCAGTCGATCCGGCCCGACTGGCGTGGAGTCGTTGAGCAGTGGGACCTCGCCGTTCGGAAGGAGGATCACGCCGAGCCATCGCCGCATGGCCTCGATCGTGTCGAGCAGCCCGGCCACCGGCGGCCCGCCAGCAGCCACCAGCAGGCGTTCCATATCGAGGAGATCGCCGAGGACCTGACAGTGGTACGAGGGCGATCGTTCATAGTGACCGCCATCGGCCAGGATCTGGACCTGCAGCTGCCGGGCAAGCAGCTCGCAGCCCCGCTCGACCAGCTGCCCGTCGCGGAGGAATAAGCCGGCGCCGACCATCGCCTTGAGGTCCTTCACCAGATGGTTCCCGCCGACATCCCGCTCGAGGTTGGCCGCGACGAACCCGGCGTGGAGGGCGACGTCCCCCGCGAAAGCGAGCTCGTCGCCGGACCCGGCGACCAGGGTCTCATGAATGCCGCACAGCACCCACGTGCGAAGGGCGACGACGTATGGTGACCACTCGTCCCAGCGTCCGAAGACCGTCCCCGACTTCCAGGACGCCCACAGCCTGGCGAAGGCCGCTCGAGCCCACATCCGGTCTTCGGACGCGGTGAACGGCCACGCCCACTCCAGGTAATGCAGGTTGTATCGCCAGAGCTGCGCGGCTTCGAGCTGCTTCCAGTCCGGTGGGACGCCCAGCTGTCGGGACTCACCGAGGAAGCAGAACGCTCCGTCCGAGGTGTCCAGCGGGGCGGGTTGTTCGTGAGCCAGGCGCGCGTCAATCGGTACGAACCCCGCCGGCCATCCCCACGTCGCCGGGACCGATCGGCTGACATGGGGAGCGAGCACCCGGCCGCTGCTGGCGAGCAGGGCGCTCTGGGTCCGCAGCCGTATGCGATGAGCGACCTGGGCTGGTCCCAGTTGCGTCGCGGTGCGGGCGAACCGCCCGAGCTGTGTCATCCGGCCGGCAATCACGAGAGCATCGCCGCTTCCGCCCTGATGCCTTCGCTGAACGGGCGCGGGTCATAGCCCAGGTCCCGCACCGCATCGCTAATGTCGAATGCCTTGTCCTCAGCCAGCCGCTCGACCTGCTCGGCCTTGAGTCGAGGATGGCGAGTCAGCCGCTCATAGATGCGCAGCGCGCCGATCACCGGTCCGAGCGGCATCGACACGAGCCGAGGAGACCGCCCGACAGCATCAGCCGCCTCTTTCACAATGCGTCGAAACGGGAGCGGCTCGGGTCCCGCAATCGCGTAGATGCGGCACGACGCCGACGGGGAGGAAAGGGTAGCCACGACGGCGTCGGCCACATCCTCCACATGGACTGGCTGCTGGAGCTGCCCGCCACCGCCCGGCAACGGAAACACGGGCGAGCGGCGCAGCGCTGGCAGAAGGCGGGACATGTTCCGATCGCCGGGAGCGCCATAGATCATCGTCGGGCGCACGATTGTCCAGTCCATGCCGCTCGACTGCACTTGGCGTTCCGCGTCAAGACGCGTCCGCGTCGATGATGGGGCGAGCGACGTGAAGATCGCGGTGGTCGAGACAAAGACGGCTCGCTCGATACCGGCGTCTGCGGCGGCGGCGATGATCGCGGGCGCGTGCCCGAACCCAAGCGATGCCACGTTGGCAAGCGCTTCGGCCGCGGCCCAACGAAAGGCCTCGTCGAGCGATTCCGGGTCACCGAGGTCACCGACGATCGGCGTCACGCCAAGAGCGGCCAGACTCGTGGCTGCCGGCGTCGAGCGGGCGAGGGCAACGACGTCGTGGCCAGCGCGGACCAACCGGTCAACGACCCGTTGACCGGTGAAACCACTCCCCCCCGTGACGAACACCTTCACGGCGACAAACCGAGCGATGGGAGCAGAACCTCCTGCCGGTAGCGGTCGGCGAGCAGCCGCCGATCGAACTGCTCGCTAACGAACGCTCGGCCCCGACGACCCATCTCGGCCCGCCTCGCGGGGTCGTAGGCCAGATCCTCGATGGCGCAAACCATGGCGTCCACATCCTCCGGCGGTACCACGACCGCGCCGGCGCCGAGCAGTATCTCCGCCGACTCACCACACACCGCCCCCACAACGGCCTTGCCCGCGGCCAGATACTCGAACAGCTTCGAGGGGATAAAGGATCTGAACAGCGGTACGTCCCGCAAGGGGACAAGGCAGATGTCGGCCGCCGCCAACATGGACGGTACCTGGTCGCGCGGGACCCCCGGCCGCATGGTCACGTTGTCCATGTGCTCGACGTGGGCGGTGAGACGGCCCTTGTCCGCGCCCTCCCCCACGAAGGTCATGTGCACGCCGGCCTTTGCCGCCCGGGCCCCGGCATCAGCCACCGCGGTCAAACCATGGGAGATCCCGTGGGCGCCTATATACAGAGCCAGCACCTCATCATCGGCCGCGCCCAGCTGGCGCCGCACCGCGGGATTGGGGTCCGCGGGAGTGAAGCGGTCAAGGTCGACACCGTTGCGGATTGTCATCACCTTCGCGGCCGGCACCCCGCGGGTCAGGAGGTTGTCGCGGAAGCCGTCGCTGACGACGACCACTCGATCAGCGGCGCGGTACGCGGTCAACTCGAGAAACTCCAAGGTCCGGATTAGAGCCGCGTTTCTCAGCACTCCCAGCTCGACAAAGATCGCCGGCCACAGGTCACGGATCTCGACGACCAATGGGGCACGCTTGACCTTTGCGAGGATCCAAGCGGCGAAGATCGAGAAGAACGTCGGCGACGAGACAACGACAATGTCGGCCGGCCCTGATCGTCGCCACCCAAGCAGCACGCTCGTCACCATGAACGACAGATGGCCCAGCGTCTTCTTGACCACACCCTCGTTGGGGGTGGCGAACAACCAGGTTCGCACCACCCGGTAGCCGTCCACCCGCTCCTCGGCTCGTATCCGGCCGCGGTACTCTGGCGGCACCACGCCGGTCGGATGGTTGGGCATCCCAGTGAGCACGGTGACCTCGTCACCAGCCTCGGCCCACAAGCGAGCCAGTTCCGACAGCCGAGCCTGCGGCGCACCGATCTCGGGCGGGAAGTAATGGGTGACGATCAGCGTCCGCATCATGCGACCGCGCTGGCGATGCGACGCGACGTCAACCACGGCAAAGCCATGTAGGCGAGCACGACTGCGGCGATCAACGCCGCCAGACCCGTCTGGGTCACGACCGACTGGCCGCGAGCCGCAATGCCGAGGAGGGAGCAGACCGCCACGGCGCCACCGACCACCGCGGTCACCGCTGTGTGGGACCAACCGCCCTGCACAAGTCGCTGGTAGATATGGCTGCGGTGGGGCTGGCGCCACACCTCTCCCGCGACGATCCGGCGCGCGAGTGTCATCCCCGTGTCGGCGCTATACAGGGC